>DASUAN010000308.1:0-11088 GCA_035763765.1 Candidatus Deferrimicrobiaceae bacterium | reverse complement strand
ATTGTGCAAAAAAGGGGCTCCGTTCCTTGACCCGAAGGGCAATCCCTTCCTGGAGATGCACCACATCGTTCCGCTCGCCGCCGGCGGGGAGGACTCCATCGACAATACCGTTGCGCTGTGTCCGAACTGCCACCGGAAGATGCATGTCGCCCGTTTTCCGATCGACATCGCGCTGCTGAAAATGGTCGAGAAAAAAATCTAGATCGGGCGTCGGATTCCCTCTTCTATCGGGAATAGGCCCGCAAGGACCGCGAAAGTTCGAGCTCCATGCCGGAACCGCTGAACCGGTCGGCGATCTTCCGGAACTCCTCCTCGACTTCCAGAAACGCGTCCAGCACGTCGGGGTCGAAGTGCGTTCCCCGCTGCTCCCGCATGGCGCTGACCGCCTCTTCATGCGTGGCCGCGACCTGGTATCCGCGGTGATTGATGATGGCGTCGTAGACGTCGGCTACCGCCATGAGACGTCCCGGGATCGGGATCTCCTCCCCTTTGAGGCCCTGCGGGTACCCCGTGCCGTCCCACCGCTCGTGATGGGTCAAGGCGATCTCGTCCGCCATCGCGAGGAAGGAATCTTCCCCGAGGAGGCTCTTCGCGAGACGGATCGTCTTCGACCCGTAGAGGGGATGCTGTCTCATCTCCTCGAACTCTTCCGGGGTCAGCGGTCCCGGCTTGAGAAGGATCTGGTCGCGGACCCCCACCTTGCCGATGTCGTGAAGCGGGGCAAGTTGGAAGAGAAGGTCCACCGTGGAGTCCTCCAGGTAGTGATGGAAGCGAGGGTGGTTCTGCAACCGCTTGGCCAGGATCTGCATATAGTGCCGGGTTCGCTGGATGTGGCCCCCGGTTTCGTAATGGCGGGTTTCGGCCAGCGCGGCCAGGCTCTGGATGACGGCTTCCTGGGTTCGGGCAAGCTTCCGGGTTCGCTCCCGCACCTCCCGGTCGGCCTGCAAATACCTGAGCGAGGTGAGCAGGGTGAAGACGAGCAGAATCGTCGCCACCGGCATGAGCGGCGGGAGAAAGACCTGACGGTGGGCAAGCAGCCAGTAGGAGCCGAGCCAGACGGCAGCGACGGAGGGAATGACCGCCGCCAGGCCCCAGACGGGGCGGGCCCGTGCCAAAAGCCACGTCAGCAGCAAGCCCGGGACGAGAATGAGGAAGATCTTCAGGCCCCGCGACCACCGGGGCGTCGAGACGGGGTCACCAGACAAAAGGTTGTCTACGACCGTGGCATGGATCTCCACTCCCGGCTGGGACGGTTCGAGGGGCGTGGTCCGAATCTCCTTGAGACCCGCGGCGGTGGTCCCGAAAATGACCATCTTGTCCTTCAGTGCCGCCGGATCCGCCGTTCCGTCCAGAACGGCCGCGGCGGAGACGTGGGGAAAAGCGAGGCGTCGGCCCCGGTAGTTCACCAGGAGGTTGCCGCGCCGGTCCAGGGGGATCCTTTTCCCGCCCAGGAGCAGTGCCTCGACCCCCTCCGGGCCCGTTTCCAGGACGGCGTCGCCGCCGTTCAACCGCAGGTAGACGGCCAGTGCGAGGCTCGGGTAGAGGAGTCCCCGGTGACGGATCACCAGAGGAACGCGGCGCAACACGCCGTCGGCGTCGGGGGTGATGTTGAAAAAGCCGGAAGCGCCGGCGGCCTCCGCCAGGAGAGGGAGATTGCAGACGACGCCGGGGGCGTCGAAGAAGTACGCTGCGCCGTCTTTCCCGCCTTCCGAACGCACCGCGGCGCGCAGAGGATGCAGTACGCACCCCTCTCCGCGGACCGCGTCGAAGTCGAACTGGTATCCGAGAACGAAGGGACCGTCGGCGAAGCCCTTCGCCAGGATACGGTCGTTGTCCAGCGCCTCCGGGGAAAGCCCCGACGCCCCGATGTTCACCCCAAGATCCCGGCGGATCTCCTCGGTGAGGTGGGAAAGCGACGTCCGGTCAGGCTCGGCGAAGACCATATCGAGTCCGACGGCGACCGCCCCACCCTCCCGGATCTTCGCCATCAGCCTGGCGACCCGGTAACGGGGCCACGGCCATTGTCCGAGGATCTCGAGACTCGCCTCGTCGAGGTCCACCACCGTAACGGCTCCCGTCACCGGGCGCCTGGGTGCGGAGCGCAGGAAGGAATCGTAGACTTTTCCCTCCAAAAATTCCAGCAGGGGCGGGGACCAGAGGCAGACGGCCACTGCGAGAAGAGTCAAGATGCCGCCCAGGAGGAGAGTAGGCAGGGTGGAAAGCCGGAGCGGGCGCACCTTATCGCACCGTCACCTCCACGCGGCGGTTCCGCGGCTCGGGAACCTGGTCGCCGGTGGGGACGAGAAGGTTGTCTTTCCCGTGAAAGGCGATCGCGAGGATGGCCGGATCCACCCCTTCCGCGGTGAGAAGGGCGGTCACCGCACGGGCGCGCTCGAAAGAGAGTTGGTTGTGGTATTTTCGGGTGCCCACCGTGTCGGTGTGTCCTACCACGCTGATGTCCACCGGGCCGCGATCCTTGATGGCGCGCACGACCTCCCGAAGCTTTCCCATCGACTCTTCGGTCAGTTCGGTGGTGTCGTGCCGGAAAAAAAGGATGAACTTCAACGGAGAGTGCGGAAGGGCTTCCAATGCGGGACCCGCCAGTGCACGAACCTGTCTTTCCTGCATGACGAACGGCTCGCTTGGGGGCGCACCGGGGGCGACGGCCACGGCCTGGCGGGGTTCCGACAGGACCTGCTTGCCCCCCGCGCCCGACACGACGATGGCTCCGGTTTTTCCCATTTCGTCGGGGAGGAGAACGAAGACGTCCGAGGTTGCCGGGGGAAGGGCAGGCCGGAAAGCGGCGCAACCGGAGGTCAGAAAAAAGAGAACGAAGAGAACCGCCAGGTTCCCCGGGAACCCCCGGAACACAGGCCCTACGGGGCGGTTATCCATTCCCCTTCATCGCGAAACCGGGTCTCCGGCCTTCATGACGAATCGAGTCCCTCGGATCCCGATAGTGGACGTCGGCGTTTCGATACGTACCGATTCGGGAGCCAGCTTGCCGATGAGTCCCGAAAGATAGGCCATCGTCCCGCTGGAAAGCCGGGCCAGGAATCCGAGCTTCCCCTTGCCCGGCGAGAAGAGGAACTTCCGTATGACGAGGCTGCTTTCCGGACCGAGGGAAAGGGTGGAATCGTCCCGAAGGGTGATGCCCACCGATCCGTCGGGGCCGGTGCTCAAGGTGTCGCCGGCGAACAGCTTTGTCCCCGTAGCGGCGGAAAGGATCTTGCCTCCCCGGGTGATGGTTGCGGAACCCTCGGCGCTTTGCACGACACCGATGGTCTCTTCGGCGGAAGCCGGAATGCCCGGGACCAAAACGAAGGATGTCACCACCAGGAAGATCGCGAAGAACGAAATGCGCCCCATAACCTTCTTCCTCCCGGAAACCGGTGGCTTTGCTCCTTTTCTTATGCCTTTCCCCCCCGGGGGATGTCAAGGGCCGGGAGACCTCGGTTTCCTGCCGCGGAGGGCCGTAGCCGTGGGATGGGTCGACCCTATCCGCTCCAGAACCTCGAAGAGAAGAAGGCGTCTCCTTCCCATTCGAGGCTGTCGACCCTCATCTCGGAGAGGATGGCGAAGTTCGCGTCGAACTCGAACACGACGAAACACAGGTCGTCGCTGTCCAGGAACCTTATCCAGTAACGTCCGTCCCCGATTTCCCCTCCGTCGACCGAGAGAACGCCTTCCACGTCCAGCATCCAGCGGGCCAGGACCTCCTTCAACCGGTACTCCCCGCCTCCGACTTTTAGGGAATTTTTCCCGGATCCGGGCTCCCCGTAACGCCGCTCCATGCGGTTCTTCCCCGTGTCCTGATCCATCGCAGGTTCCCCCAGGGAATGATTGTACGGGAAGGGAATCCAAGATCATACGATCTGGACGAAGGATTCGCCGGTCCACTATATTGTAGGGGATCAACGATCCTAAAGCCGGGATCCCGAGGAGGAGGGTATGAAGGAAACGATTCAGAAGATCGAGTACTACAAGTTGATGGTCCCCAACCGGCCGGGTGCGTCCGCGAAGATTTTCGTCGCTCTCTCGGAGGCACGGGTGAATCTGCTCGCCTTCAGCGGATTCCCGCGGGCGGGCCGCGCGCAACTGAACCTGATCCCGGAGGATCCCGCTGCGTTCAAGAAGGCGCTTCGGAAGGCCGGGATTTCCCCCGGGAAAGGGAAGGTCGCCTTTCTCATCAAGGGACCGGACCGCCCGGGAGCGGGGTGGGATGTCGGGGCGAAGCTCCGGGATGCGAAAATCAATATCACGGCCATGCATGCCGCGGTCTCCGGAGGGGGGAGGTACGGGGCGATCCTGTGGGTCAAGCCCAGGGATCTGGCCAAGACGGCGAAGGTTCTGGGGACATCCTGACCGGTAGGGAAAGCGCGATCCGAAGAGAAGAGCCCACTCGCAGGGGCGAGGGGGGCCGGAAGTCGCAGGAAATGGATCCGGCCGGAGGAGGATTCGACCTCTTCCGGCCGGAGGAAAGCGGACGCCATTTGCTTCGCCGGCCCGGGAGGATCGGGGCCGGGAAATCCTACGCAAGGGTGTCGACGAGCCCCTTCACGGCCGCCACCGACTTGTCCAGCATCGCCTGCTCCTCGGCGTCGAGCTGGAACTCGACGATCCGTTCCACCCCGTTGGCGCCGAGCACCGCGGGAACGCCGACGAAGTAACCCTTCACCCCGAACTCGCCGTTCAGGAATACGCAGGAGGCGAGAACCCGCTTCTGATCCTTGAGGATCGACTCGACCATGGCGATGGTGGAGGAAGCCGGGGAGTAGAAGGCCGAGCCGGTCTTGAGAAGGGCGACGACCTCGCCGCCGGCCTTGCGGGTGCGGTTCACCATCGCCCCCATGACCTCTTTCGCCTTGGCGGCGTTTCCGTACTTTTTCTCCAGCAACTCCATGACGGGGATCCCGCACACACTGGCGTAGCGGACGAGGGGCACCATATCGTCGCCATGGCCTCCCAGCGTCAGGGCGACCACGTCGCGGACGGAAACGCCCAGCTCCCAGGCGATGAAGGTGCGGAAGCGGGCCGAGTCGAGGACCCCTGCCTGGCCGATGACCCGGTGGTACGGGAATCCGGTGATCTTCTGGCAGAGGGTGACCATCGCGTCGAGGGGGTTGGAGATGACGATGACGAAGGAGTTCGGAGCGTGTTTCTTGATCCCTTCGGCGACCGTGCGCATGATCTTGGAGTTGACCTCGATCAGGTCGTCCCGGCTCATGCCGGGCTTGCGGGGGAGGCCGGCGGTGACGATGACGAGGTCGGATCCGGCGAGGTCCTCATAGCGGTTGGTTCCCATGAGGAAGATGTCGAACCCGTCCACGGGAGAGGCCTCGGCGATGTCGAGACACTTGCCCTGGGGCATCCCCTCGATGATGTCGAACAGAACGACGTCGCCGAGCTCACGCTGGGCGCACAGCTGGGCGAGCACCCCGCCGATCTGACCGCCACCGATGATCGCAATCTTCTTCCTTGCCATGGCCGCCTCCTTTACGGATGGGAAATGGGGAACGGATCGAAAGCGTTTCCGTCAACTCCGGCATGTTCGCTACGGTTCCTGCGCGGGGCGCCTGCGTACCGTTCGTTTGTACACAGTATACTCGACTTCCTCGGGGAAGATGTCAAGAGGAACGGCGGAAAGGAGGTTACCGCCGATGAAGGACCGCCGCGCAGAAACTCACCGCCGAGCGGGTCGGCTCCTCGTGGTGGATGCCGTAGTCGAGTACGGTTCCCTCCGTCCCGGGAAGGATGGCGAGCAGCGTCCACAGCGCGGAAAGGCCGCAAACCCGGTACCGGTTTCTTCCGGACGCTGCCGCTGCGAAGAGGGCATCCGCGTCGCCCCTTGCGAAGGCTTCCAGGAGGACTCCGTCCCCGGAACGGACTTCGGGCTCCAGCGCCCGGCCCGATTCGGGATCTCCGAACTTGGGACCCACATGCGATAGGTCGATGCCCGCCACGACGATCTTGGGGGCGGGGGGGGTGTCGAGCCACGCGGAGAGCGCCCCGGTGAAGGCGGCGACCCCCGGGTCCTCCGCCGGGGATCCGACCCGCCCGAAAAGATCCTCCATCCCCCCGCAGAGGACGGGTACGACCGGGGTTTCCTCCATCGGGAAGATCCGCTGCAGGAAGAGGAGCTGGAACTCGATCGAGTGCTCGCGGCGGTGGGGAAAGTCGTCCGCGCAGAGCGCCTGGGAAGCGGAGGTCCGGATCCGAGCCACGGCTTCGCGGTCGGTCGGAACGCGCCCCAGGGGCGTCGTGAAGATCTTGTCGGTAAGGCAGTATCGCACCCCCCCGAGGGCGTGCCCTGTTCCGAGAAGCAGGACGGCGGACGGCGCGATCGCCCGGATCGCCCGATAGGCATGTCCGTAGGTTCTCTCCGCCACCCGGAGGTCGATGTGCGGAGCCGCCAGGCCGCAGGGGGCCCCCCTGGAGGGATCCGCCGGGGTCCGGTCCTCTGGGCCGGCGATGATCCGGTCGAGCCAGTCGGAGAGGACGGCGGGATCTTCCGGGTACGATTTCCCCGCCAGCACGGCGGGACGCTCCGGCTGCTCTGCGAATTTTTCCACGATCTGTTCCCGGGCGGCGCGGTAGGCCGAGGTCTGGAGGATCCCGAGGCGGTCGAGCTCGAGGGCGAACCGTTCTGCCTCGGACCGATAGACAAGTCCCCCTCCGCCCCTTCGCATCATTTCCATCTGAAGGTCCGAAACCGTCGCGGTTCCGTCGAAGAGGGGGAGGTAGATGACGGCCTCGGAAGCGAGGGCCGCCCCTTCGGGGACGATCTCCAGGGGATCGCTGATCGCGATGACCTCGCGGCCGCCGGCACGCGCGGGAACGAGTTCGATGTCTGTCCGGAGGGGGGGGAGGGTCTCCATCGGGCTTCACTCGTCCTTCTTGATCCGGATCACTTGACTTACGGCGGGAAAGGACTCGATCTCCCGCTCGTCCAGAGACTCGGTGTCCCCGATCACCCCGATGATGGTGCGGTTGGCCCCCGTGGATTGATGGATGTCGAAACCGTGGTTGATCAGGTATTCCTTGATGGCGTCCATCGCCTCCTCGGAAGCACTTCTTTTCATGATGATCAGCATTCTTCCGGCCCTTCCCTTTGCGACATGATCCGCTCCAGTCGGCGCGACTCGTCGACGACCCTTTCGAACAGCCTGACAATCGCCCCGTCGTCCAGCGGACCGGGGTTGTTCTTCTTCATGCGGGCGAAGATGTGCTTCTCCCGGGCGGGATCGTATACCGGCAGTCCCAGCCTCTTTTTCACGTGTCCGATCTTGAGGGCCAGGCGGGCACGCTCGCTGAAGATGCGAACCAGCTCGTCGTCCAGCAGGTCGATTTGCTTGCGGATCTCTTCGATCTCCACGCGCACCTCACGAAAGCGGTTTCGTGTTGGTCGGGGTTTCTCTCCAGTTTACGTCGTCCTCCTTGGAAAAGTCGATGGTCCCTGTATAGTAAAGAAGTACGGTCACCAAAGGACCCTAGGAGGGGGAAATGGCCAAGGCGAAGACGATCCAGGAGAAAGTGGAGAACATCGAGGAACAGCTGAAGAAGCGCGTCCGGACCCTCGAAAAGGACCTGACGAGACTGACGGCTAGACTCGGGAAAAAAGAATCGATGATCAAGAAGTTAAAGGGAAAAATGAAGGCCAGGCAGGTAAAGGGTATAAAGAGAAAGGTTCGGGAAGCGAAAAAGAAGATCCGGAAGCTGGTGCCCAAGAAGAAGATCCGGAAGCTTGTTCCCAAAATCAAGTGACGGTGGGAATGCCGATGGCCGGGGAAGCGGGGCATTGAACGACTTCACGCACCGCGAAGTACCGAGGCTCGGTCGAACGCTGTTTCGTCTCGGACTCTCCGGCAGCTTCCACCTGGAAGAGACGGGGTGCCGCGAGGCGCTCGAGCGCATCCAGTACGTGTTCTGGAGCCCCTTCATGAAGGGACTCACTCCTGCGCTTCGCGACGCCCTTTCCCGCAATCGGCAACGATATGCCGTTTCGACCGGTCCGATGCTTTGCTATTTCCCCGGGGCCGCGCGACGTGCCGTCGATCGCACGCTCCGGACGCTTGACATCGACTATCTCGACGTCCTCCAGCTCTACTGGCTCGGCAAGATGTCCGCCTTCTCCGGGGCGGTGCAGGAGGAGTTGGCGAAGCTTCGCGACGAGGGGAAGGTCCTCGCGATCGGGGCGTCGATCCACAACCGGAGACGGGCGGGAAAACTCGCCGAGAACTCGATCCTCGACCTCCTCATGATCCGGTACAACGCAGCCCACCTCGGTGCGGAGCAGGACATCTTTCCGCATCTTGCCGGACGACGCCCCGTAGTGGTCGCCTACACCGCCACGGCATGGCGGAGGCTTCTGCGCGCCCCCCGGGGATGGACCGGAAGGGTGGCAACGGCGGGAGATTGCTATCGATTCTGCCTTTCGAACCCGCACGTGGACGTGGTGCTCACGGGGCCGCGCAACGTGGAAGAGCTCCGAGAGAATCTTGCGGCGATCGAGAAGGGGCCCCTCTCCGAGGAGGAGATGGGCTTCCTGCGGGAGTTCGGCCGCGCCGTGCATGGGTAGAAACCGGCGAATTGAGGGAGCCGGCGATCGCTTACGAGGGGGGGGCTTCCTGGTTCCCTTTCCTGTCGCGCTCGGGATTCCGGACCAACTTCAGTCCCAGGTACTTCATCGAGAAGAGGCAAGCGAATCCGACGACCGCGACCCAGGCAATGCCGAGGATCGCGATGTTCCGGATTTCGTTCCCCCACACCATTACGCCGATGGCCGTGAAGACGAGGAGGCAAAGCCATGCGGCATATCGGGCGGATGGTATTTTCCGTGCAGCGGTCGATGCCTTCAAAACGGCCATGAGGAAATTCCATGAAAAAAATATGCCAACCGAACGCGGCTACGAATCCATCATCCATTCCGAAAAGTTACGGATAGGAGGGAACGTCCGGGCAAATCATCTTTCGGCAACGGACAACGAGGTTGCCCGAATATTGCCGAAAAACGTCAACCCGGGGGGTGTCACTTCCCTATCCGGACCCCCGCGTTTTTCACATCCTGCGACACCTGGTCCGCGAACTGCGCGAAGTTCTTCTCGAACATCGCCGCCAGATTCCTGGCCTGCTCGTCGTAGGCCTTCCGGTTTGTCCAGGTGGAGCGAGGGTCGAGCATTTTCGACGGGATCCCCGGGCATGCCTTCGGGACGCGGAGCCCGAAAAAGGGCTCGTCCCTGGTTTCGACGTCATTCAGCCTCCCGGAAAGGGCGGCTTCCAGCATGGCCCGGGTTTGGGGGAGGGGGATCCGCTTGCCGATGCCGTACGGGCCCCCGGTCCAGCCCGTGTTGATGAGCCACACCCGCGATCGGTGCTTCGCGATCTTCTCCCCCAAAAGTTTGGCATAGACGGAGGGGTGCAGGGCCATGAACGGTCCTCCGAAGCAGGTGCTGAACGTGGCCTCCGGATCGACGATGCCGCGCTCGGTGCCCGCCACCTTGGCGGTATATCCCGAAAGGAAATGGTACATGGCCTGGGCGGAGTCCAGGGCGGCGATCGGGGGAAGGACGCCGAAGGCGTCCGCGGTGAGCATGACGAGATGTCGGGGATGGCCCACGGACCCGTGAGGCGCCGCCCGGGGGATGAACGAGAGCGGATAGGAGGCGCGGGTGTTCTCGGTGAGCGACGCGTCGTCCAGGTCGAGATTCCGGGTCGACGTGTCCATGGCGACGTTTTCGAGGATGGTTCCGAACATCCCGGTGGTCCGGTAGATCTCGGGCTCGGCCTCCGGGGAGAGCTTGATGACCTTCGCGTAGCACCCCCCTTCGAAATTGAACACCCCCCGATCGCTCCATCCGTGCTCGTCGTCCCCGACGAGGGTCCGGTGCGGGTCGGCGGACAGGGTCGTCTTCCCGGTTCCCGACAGCCCGAACAGGGCGGAGACGTCCTTCTCGCTCTTCCCGTAATTGACTGCGCAATGCATCGGCAAAACTCCTTTTTCGGGCAGGAGGTAGTTCATCACGGTGAAAATCGATTTCTTGATCTCGCCCGCGTAGAGCGAACCTCCGATGAGGATCTCCCGCCGTCCGAAATGGATGAGGATGAAGACCTCCGAGCGCGTTCCGTCCATTTCGGGCCGGGAGTGGAATCCCGGGGCGTCGATCACCGTGAATGCCGGCTCCTGCGGGGAACGCTTCGCCGGGTCCGGCTCCTGCAGGAACATGTTCCGGGCGAACAGGCTGTGCCAGGCCATCTTGGTGATCACGCGGATGGGGAGGCGGTGTTCCTCGTCGGCCCCGACGTAGCAGTCCTGCACGAAGAGCTCTTTCCCCTCCAGGTAGGCCAGAAAACGGGCGCGCAGGGACTCGTATTTTTCCGGATCGAACGGGCGGTTTCCTTTCCCCCAACCGATCCGATTCTCGCTCGTCGGTTCCCGGACGAAGAAGCGGTCGTTGGGGGATCGTCCCGTGTATTCGCCGGTCCTCACCACCAGAGGGCCGGCCTCCGCCAGGTGTCCCTCCCGGCGCTGCAGGGCATGTTCGATGAGCGCGGAAGGAGGCAGGTTCCACCAGACGACCTCCGGATTTTCGATGCCGTGCCGCGAAAGATCCTGCACCATATGCCTCGGCTCATGGATTTTCATGATTCCTCCATCGCGGGCGTCTTTTTGCCGCTCCATTGTATCAGGAAGGGGGTAAGGATGAACGCCTGGCGCGATCCGCCGGGTCTTCGCCCTTTGCGGGGGTAAAGTGGCAGGGGAAACCGGGTTCCGTTTCCCCAGGCGTTCAGGATCGGTTCCGGAGAAATGCCGTACGCTTTTCGGGCAGGACGATCCGGTTAAGCCCCATTTCCTCCGTTTCCCGGTGCATGACCGTGGCCCCCGTCCGGGCGACCCCGACGATCCCGAATTCCTTATACATCTGGATGGCGCTGTCGATGTTTTCCTGCTTCCCCGTGATCTCCACGATCATGTGCGCGGGCGCGACGTAGATGACCTTACCGCCGAAGATCTGCGTGGTCGCGGTGACGTGGACCCGGTCCTGGGGGGACGCCTTTACCTTCAGAAGGATGAGCTCCCGGTTGATCACG
>DASUAN010000307.1:0-5907 GCA_035763765.1 Candidatus Deferrimicrobiaceae bacterium | reverse complement strand
AATCGCTGGTCCACGTCCGCGCAGGCGGCCACACCCTGTCCGTCCTCACCGACGACAAATCGATCCGGGAAGGGGACCCCGTGGCGGTCGACATTCCCCTGGAGGCGGCGCACTTCTACAAGGAAGGAGGCGGTCCAAAATAGGCGGCACCGGAAACCACTGAAAAGGGAACCGCGGCCGCTTCCTGTCCCAGGTTTTTCCGAAACGTTTCGGGTTCTTCGGCAATCTCGGGCATGCGGGAAACCGTTCCAGGATGCATCCATTGGTCAAGATGGCCAGCACCCGCTGGAATATCATGGGAACCAAGGAGGAACGGCATGGCGGATCTGAGCACGGTCGAGGGGATCGGGGAAACGTACGCGAAAAAACTGAAGGATGCGGGGCTCGGCTCAACGAAGGCCCTGCTGGAGAAAGGCGCGACCCCGCAGGGCCGCAAGGAGATCGCCGAGAAGACCGGCATCAGCGACAAGCGGATTCTCCGCCGGGTGAACCACGTGGATCTCTTCCGGGTCAAGGGGATCGGAGGGGAGTACGCCGAGCTGCTGGAAGCCGCGGGTGTGGATACGGTCCCCGAACTGGCACAGCGCAAGGCGGAGAACCTGTGCCAGAAGATGGAGTCCGTGAACAAGGAAAAGAACCTGGTCCGGAAGCCCCCGACCCAGTCCCGGGTCGCCGACTGGATCGAGCAGGCCAAGAAGCTGCCGCGCATCCTCTCCTACTAGGAACAGGGGGATCGCCGGGATCCGCGGTTTTTCGCGAGCTGGGAACCATCTCCGGAGGGGGAGCGCGCATCTTATGGGAAAGTTCCACGGGGGTATGGAGAGAGGCGTCTTCCAACCAAGTCACAATGTGTCACTGCCCTTGAGGAGGACAAATCCCATGAAGCGCGAAGAGGTGTACAAGGAGATCGAAGAGACCTTCGGATTGGTACCCGGCTTTTTCAAGCTCGTTCCGGATTCGTCCCTGAAGCTCGAATGGGACCTGTTCAAGCGGGTGCAGATGGAAGAGGGGCCGATCCCGAACAAGTACCGGGAACTGATCGGAGTGGCCGTTTCGGCGGTCACCCGGTGCCGGTACTGCGCCGTCTACCACACGGAGGTGGCGAAGCTGAACGGGGCGACGGACGCCGAGATCGAGGACGCCGTCCACTTCGCCAAGTCCCAGGCCGGCTGGAGCACCTACATCAACGGGATGCAGGTCGACTACGACCAGTTCAAGAAGGAAGTGCTTCAGGCCTGCGAGCACGTGCGGAAGAAGATGAAGGCGGCGTGAGGAAACAACCCGCCGTCTCGGCACGAAGCGACCCGGAGGCGATCTTCCGCCTCCGGGTCTTTTTTTCTTCGATATGCCTTCAGGTCTTCCGGAGCGCCTGGTCCAGGTCCCCGAGAATGTCGTCGATGCTTTCCAGCCCCACGGAGAGCCGGACGAAGTCGTCGGTCACTCCGGTCTTCAGCCGCTCTTCGGGGGTCAGCTGCTGGTGCGTCGTCGACGCCGGGTGGATCACCAGGCTCTTGGCGTCGCCGATGTTGGCCAGGTGGGAGAAGAGCTTCAGGTTGTCGATGAACTTCTTTCCCGCCTCCATCCCCCCCTTGATCCCGAATCCCAGGATCGCCCCGAAGAGCCCGCGGTGGTGGTACCGCTTCGCGAGGGTGTGCTGCGGGTGGCCGGGCAGGCCCGGGTAGTTGACCCACGTCACGTTGGGGTGGGCGGAAAGAAATTCGGCCACCGCCATCGCGTTCGTGCTGTGCCGCTCCATCCGCAGGTGGAGCGTCTCCACCCCCTGGAGGAAGAGAAAGGCGTTGAACGGGGACATCGCCGGACCGAGGTCCCGAAGAAGCTGCACGCGCGCCTTGATGATGAACGCGACGTTGCCCAGGCCCGGAAAGTCGCCGAACACCTCCCAGTATTTGAGTCCGTGGTAGGAAGGGTCCGGTTCGGTGAACTGCGGGAAATTGCCGTTCCCCCAGTCGAACGTTCCGGAGTCGACGATGATCCCGCCGATCGAGGTGCCGTGCCCCCCGATGAACTTCGTCGTGGAGTGGATGACGACGTCGGCCCCGTGGTCGAACGGGCGCAGCAGGTAGGGGGACGGCATCGTGTTGTCGATCACCAGGGGGATGCCCGCCCCGTGGGCGATGTCGGCCACGGCCCGGTTGTCCAGCGTGTCGAGCTTCGGGTTCCCGATCGACTCGGCGAAGATCGCCTTGGTCTTCTTCGTGATCGCCTTGCGGAAATTCTCCGGGTCGGAAGGGTCGACGAAATTCACCCCGATCCCCAGCTTGGGAAAGGTGTAGTGGAACAGATTGTACGTCCCACCGTACAGGGAGGCCGAGGAGAGGATCTCGTCCCCCGCGTGCGCGAGGTTGAGCAGCGCGAGCGTCTCCGCCGCCTGGCCGGAAGCGACCGCAAGGGCTCCGGTTCCCCCTTCGAGCTGCGCGACCCGTTGTTCGAGAACGTCGGTGGTCGGGTTCATGATCCGGGTGTAGATGTTGCCGAACTCCTGGAGTGCGAACAGTCGCGCGGCATGCGCCGTGTCGTGGAATACGTAGGACGTGGTCTGGTAGATCGGAACCGCTCTCGCGGTGGTCGAGGGATCCGGCTTCTGCCCCCCGTGCAGGGCGATCGTTTCCGGCCGGTAGGATTCCGCCATCGGTTGACTCCTTTCCTTATTTATTTTTCAAATTTGGGCATATTCCACAGGCGCAATAAATGACGATATACACGATAGATATTATAGTCTAGTGTATCCCCTGTCAATGCTTCTCTCCCCTGGCTCGAACATATCGGTAGATCCACATTCGTAAATTTTTCTTGACAACGGGGGGCCCACCACCTATCGTGTATACAGTATGCAGGAGGAAGCCCCCTCTTCCTTCTGCATCTGTCTCCTTCCTTATCCCTTCGCCACAAGGCTTCGTCGTCCGGCCCCCCCCGGGGCGAAGCCTGTTCGGGGGGCATCGAGACCTTCTTCGAGCGGAAGGGCAGCCATGGGGCGACAGGCCGCAGACGCAACGGTGGGCTGCCGGGCGAAAACGCCCGGGGTGCGGAAGGGAACGGTCTCCGGGCCTCCGGCCCGAATCGAAAACGATTTTCTCTTACGGGAGGAAAACCCGGGGCCGGCGGGACAGGAATGTCGTCCTCGCGGCGGCCGCAGGCCGATCGGCGCCGGAGCGCCCCCCCCCTTAGGCCCGCTCGAAGACTCCCGCCGCGCCCATCCCTCCGCCGATGCACATGGTGACCAGCCCCCGCTTCGCATCGCGGCGCTTCATCTCGTGGAGAAGCGTGGCGGTGAGCTTTGCGCCGGTGCACCCCAGCGGGTGCCCGAGCGCGATCGCCCCGCCGTTCACGTTCACGCGGTCGGGGTCCAGGCCCAGTTCCCGGATGACGGGGAGGGACTGAGCGGCGAACGCCTCGTTCAATTCGACCAGATCGATGCGCGTCTGCTTGATCCGGAGCCTCTTCAACGCCTTCGGAACGGCTTCCACGGGACCGATTCCCATGATCTCGGGAGCGACCCCGGCCACGGCGAACCCGAGGAACCGGGCCAAAGGCTCGGCATTCAGGGCCTTCAGCGCCTTCTCCGAGACGACCACGGCCGCCGCCGCTCCGTCGCTCATCTGCGAGGCGTTCCCCGCGGTGATCGTCCCCCTCGGGTCGAAGGCGGGCTTGAGTTTCGCCAGCGCTTCGATCGTCGTGTCGGCGCGCGGACCCTCGTCGACCTCGAAGACGATCTCCCGGGGAACGGGCTTCTCCCCGTCCTTCGACAGGTAGACCGTCGTCGGAACCGGGACGATCTCCTCCTGGAACCTCCCGGCCCGGATCGCCGCCAGCGCCTTCATGTGGCTTTGGAAGGCGAAGACGTCCTGGTCCTCCCGGGTGACCTTGTACCGGCGGACGACCTCCTCGGCGGTGAGCCCCATCGGCATGAAGACCTCGGGGCGCTCCTCGATGATCTCGGGGTTGAACGACGGCTTGTTCCCCCCCATCGGAACCATCGTCATCGACTCGGTGCCGCCGGCCACGATGACGTCGGCGAAGCCGGACAGGATCCGCTCCGCCGCCAGGGCAATCGACTGCAGGCCGGAAGAGCAGAAGCGGTTGATGGTCATGCCCGGAACCGAGTCGGGCAATCCCGCCTTCAGGGCGCAGATCCTCGCCACGTTCATCCCCTGCTCGCCCTCCGGCATGGCGCACCCGAGGATGACGTCGTCCACCTGTGCCGGCTCCAGGTTCTTCACCCGGGCGACCGCCCCGCGGACCGCGATGGCCCCCAGGTCGTCCGGCCGGGTGTCCTTCAGACTCCCGCGGTACGCCCTCCCCACGGGGGTGCGCACCGCAGAGATGATGTATGCCTTTGCCATCGGCTTCCTCCTCGAAGGGCCGCCCCGGGTTTCCCCCCCCCCGCTAATTGCGCAGCGGCTTCCCTTTCATCAACATATATTGGATGCGTGCCTGCGTCTTCTCCTCTCCGCAGAGGGAAAGAAACGCCTCCCGCTCCAGGTCCAGGAGGTCCTGCTCGGAAAGCTTCGTTCCCCGGGGGACATCTCCGCCGGTCATCACGAAGGCGATCTTCCGCCCGACCCGCTCGTCGAACTCGCTGATGTGTCCGGCCACCCTCATCGTGTAGAGCGCGTATGCGAACGTGGAGAACTCCGCCCTGCCGGGGAGGACGATGTCCGTCCTCGGCCTAGGGGTCTCGTACCCTTCCCGGTTCATGGCCAGGACGGTGTTCTTCGCCTCGCGGATGAGGAAGTCGCGCTGGATCGTGATGCGGTCCCACGGGCGCAAAAACCCCAGTTCTCGCGCTTCCTTCGCGGAGGTGGACACCTTCGCCATTCCGACCGTCTCGAACGCCTTCCGGAGGAAGGGGAGCGGGTCGGCGCTCACCCCCTCCGGGATCCCCTCGAGGTGGCGGATGACCATCTCCTTCGTGCCTCCTCCGGCCGGCAGGAGCCCGACCCCCACTTCCACGAGCCCCATGTACGTCTCGGCGGCCGCGCGGATCCGGTCGGCCCCCAGGCAGATCTCCGTGCCGCCTCCCAGCGCCATCCCCGCCGGAGCGGCCACGACCGGCCTTTCCGAGTAGCGCAGGCGCATGCATGCGTTCTGGAGCTCCCGGACCATCGCCTCGATGTTGGCGAAGTTCTTGTTCTGGGCCTCCAGGAAGACGAGCATCAGGTTCGCGCCCACGCAGAAATGTTCCGCGTGGTTGGCGATCACCATCCCCGCGAACTCCTTCTCGGCGAGGGCCACCCCCTCGTTCATCATCGCGACGATGTCGGCGTCGATCGCGTTCATCTTCGTGTGGAACTCGAGACACAGGACCCCGTCGCCTGCGTCGTACAGCGTCGCTCCTGCGTTCCCCCGGACCACCTTGTTCCGCTCCTTGAGGGCGGGCAGAAAGAGGACGTCGGGGGAGATGGGGACGGGGACGTACGCCCCGCTGCCGAAGTCGTAGAACTCGAGGTCCCCGTCCCGCCGGCGGTAGAACGATGCGTTTCCGCCGGCCAGCATCTTCTCCACGTTTTCCGGGATCTCTTTCCCTTCCCGGCGCATCCGGGCGACCGATTCCTCCACGCCGATGGCGTCCCACGTCTCGAAGGGACCGAGCGTCCAGTTGAACCCCCACTTGATCGCATGGTCGATGTTCACGACGTCGGCGGCGATCTCGGGGATCCGCCTCGCCGAGTAGAGGAGCGTCTCGGAGAGGACCTTCCAGGCGTACGCCGAGGCCTTGTCCTCCCCGCCGATCACCTTCCGGACCTTCGCCCCCGCGTCGTCCTCCCCCTTCGCGGCGTCGAGCGACGGGAAGGAGACCTTCGTGGTCGGACGGTAGTCGAGCGCCTGGTAGTCGAGGACGAACATCTTCTTCGCCTCGCCTTTCCCCTCCATCTTGAAGAAGCCGCC
>DASUAN010000306.1:0-5661 GCA_035763765.1 Candidatus Deferrimicrobiaceae bacterium | reverse complement strand
CTTTCGTCCTTCCCCCTTTCTCTCCCGTTATTTCCTGGCCCCCTGGGCGAGGACGTTCGCGGTCGGTCGCAGCAAGCGGATCTACCGGTGGGACCGGAACGGCGAGCCCAGCGGCTTCCTGTTTCTTTGCCTGTGCGACCGGAAGGCGGGGTGGGAGCTTCTCGGGGGGGAGCAGGTCTCCGACTCGCTGGATGCCATCGTGGTTTCCGGCAGGGAGCCGGAGTTCTGGTCCGAATTCCTCGCCTCCTCTCGGGACCTGTTCTCCTCCCGACCTCTTCTCCTGCCGAACCTCGTGGAGGGGGCCCCTTCGATCGCCTGCCTGCCCCGGGTATGCGCCGAACTCGGCTTCTCCTTCCGTCAGGAGGAGATGGACAAGTCTCCCTATGTCCCCCTCCCCGCCTCTTTTGAAGAATACCTCGCGCAGCTGGGGAAGAAGGAGCGGCACGAACTGCGCAGGAAGATCCGGCGGGCGGAGGAGGCGACGCCGGAGTTGTCCTTCCGGGTGACCCGGACGCGGGAGGAACTCGAACGCGACTTTCCGACGTTCCTCGCGCTCCACCGGCGGAGCCATTCGGACAAGGCGGATTTCATGGACGACCGGATGGCGGGATTCTTCCGCGAAATGGCCGAAGGGTTTCTTTCCGCCGGGCGGCTGCGGCTTGCGTTCCTCTCCGGGGCGGAGGGGGATTTGGCGGCCGCGCTCCAGATCGAGTGGGACGGGGCCCTCCTTCTGTACAATTCCGGATTCGACCCAAAATACCGGGAAACAAGCCCCGGGGTGGTGCTGCTGGCGCACTGCGTGAAGGATGCGATCCGTCGCGGATTCCGGGAATACGATTTTCTCCGGGGAAAGGAGCGGTACAAGTACGACCTCGGGGGAAGGGACCGCGTCGTGTACCGGGCGATCGTCCGCCTCCCGTGAACCACCTGCTGTTCTCCTTTCACACGTGTCCCCTGGAAGAGCCCGGGACCGGCCTGGCCGGCGGAATGAACATCTTCCTTCGCGGACTCCTTTCCGGGCTCGCCCGATACGGGATCGAAACGGACGTCCTCACCAGGGGAAGGGGGGATGCAGTGGAGATCACTCGCCCGTATCGGGGGGTTCGCATCCACCACATCCCGTGCGGATGGTCGGAGCCGGCAAGCCGGGAGGGGGCCTACCGGGCCCTCCCCCGGTTCATCGAAAAGGCGAGGGATCTGCTCCGGGCGACGCGGGACCCCCACCGTGCGCTTTCCGCCCACTACTGGATGTCGGGGGTGGCTGCCCGAAACGCGGTCGAACGGGGTCGGCCCGCGGGGCTCGTGTTCGCGTACCACACCGTGGAGGCCCGAAAGCGGAAGACTTCGGAGTGCCTTCCCGACGCCCTCTCGGTCGCGAGGAGGGCCGCCGAAGCGCAGCTTGCCCGGGAAGCGCGCCGCGTGGTGTTCCTGTCGGAGCACGATCTCGCGGCGACCGAGGCCATCCTGCCCGAATCGTCCGGGAAAGGGGTGGTGATCCCTCCCGGGGTCGACGACTCGTTTCGCCGTCCGCCGCCGAGGGAGGAAGGAAGGCGTTCGTTCGCCATCCCCCCCGGGGCGTTTCTCTTCCTGCTTGCCGCCCGGCCGGACCCCGGAAAGAACGTTCCCGCCGCCGTCGAGTCGTTTCTCGCACTCCAGGGAAGGAGAAACCGGGAGACGCTGCTCCTCGTCGCCGGGCAGGAGCCTCCCGCGGACGGCGTTCCGGAAGGGGTGATCTATGCCGGGCCGGTTCCCCACGCGGGGATGCCCGCCCTGTTTTCCGCGGCGGACGCGGTGGTTTGTCCTTCGATGTACGAATCCTTCGGGCTCGTCCCCTTGGAGGCGATGGCGGCCGGGGTGCCCGTGATCGTTCCCCGCGAAGGCCCTTGGGGGGATACGGTCCGCAGGGAAGGGGGAGGAGCGACCTTCTCGCCGGACCATCCGCGGGAACTGATGGATGCGATGGAGGAAATCCTGAGGGACGGTGCGGCGAGGACCCGGATGGCGGAGCAAGGAAAGCGGATCGCGGCCCGGTTTACGTGGGAGAGGTGTACGGAGTCTTGGGTGCGCCTTCTGTCGTCCGTCGCCACGCACGGTAATCGGCGATGAACTCCTCGAGCTCCCTCCGGGCCTCGTCGTCGGTCATCTGCACCGCGGGGTGTTTCATGAAGTAGGCGGAGGGCGCCATGAGCGGGCCCGCCAGCCCCATGTCCCGGCCGAGCCGGCAGAACCGGATGGCGTCCATCCCTACGCCCGCGCTGTTCGGGGAGTCGGTCACCGAGAGCCGGAGTTCCACCTCGATCGGCAATCCCCCGAACCCCTCCCCTTCGATCCGCAAGAAGCAGAGCTTGTTGTCCTTCTGCCAGGGGACGTAATCGGAGGGACCGATGTGGATCTGGTCCTCCCCGATCCCGTGGGTGATCACCGAGGTCACCGCCTCGGTCTTCGAGATCTTCTTGGATTTGAGACGGGTCCGGTTCAGCATGTTCAGGAAGTCGGTGTTCCCGCCCGTGTTCAGCTGGTACGTCTTGCGCACCGGGATTCCCCTTTCGGAGAAGAGGCGGGCCAGCGCCCGGTGTACGATCGTCGCGCCGAGCTGCGACTTGATGTCGTCCCCGATGATCGGGATTCCGCGGCTCCGGAACCGGTCCGCCCACTCCGGATCGGAGGCGATGAACACCGGGATGCAGTTCAACAGGCTTACTCCCGCGGCAAGGCAGATCTCCGCGTAGAACCGCGTGGCCGCCTCCGAGCCGACGGGAAGATCGTTGACCAGGATTTCCGCGCCCGAATCCCGGAGCACCCCCTCGACGTCGCACGGACTCTCGTCCGAGGGGACGAACGTCCGGTCTTCCGGGTATTCCCGCATGTGAGGAGCGATTCCGTCCAGGACCGGCGCCATTCGAACGACGGGTCCCCCTTCGGGGATCCGCTCGGCGAACCGGCGCGTGCAGTTGGGCGGGGAGAAGATCGCCTCTTCCAAGGGGAGCCCGACCTTCCGTCGATCGATGTCGAAGGCGGCGACGATCTCGATGTCCCCCGGGGTGTATCCGCCGATGTCGCGATTCATCAGACCGGGGGTGTCGCTACCGGGAGATTCCCCTGCGCGACGGTAATACTCGATGCCCTGCACCAGCGCGCTTGCGCAGTTTCCGATCCCGGCCACCGCCACGCGGATCTTAGTCATTTCGACGGCTCCCTGAGGCGTTCTCTTTCCCTTCGCGCTTTTTCGATTCCCGGGAGGCGGAATCGGTTTCGTCAACCAGGGGAAGGAACTCCCCGCACTTCCAGCAGCGGGGGGAGACATCCCGAACGGACCGCCGCTCGTCCGAGACGAAATTCTGCGACGCGCAGGCGGTGCAATCCAGGATCATGGGTGCCATTTTACCTTTTTTCCCGCAGGTTTGACAAAGAAGAATCCGGGAAGATAAGATGATCGAATGCAGATCGAAAAAGGGATCGACAAGGTCGTCAAGAAGATCCGCCTCATGATCCTCGACAAGCCCGGCTATCTCGGCAAGGTCGCCACGGCCATCGGAAAGGCGGGCGGAAGCGTCGGCGACATCCGGATCGTCGGGTACGGCCTGGAGTACAACACCCGCGACATCACCCTGTTCGTGGACGACGAGGAACACCTGGAGGCGGTTCTCGAGGAAGTCGGGAAGGTCGAAGGAGCCATCATCTCCGACATCATCGACCCGGTCCTCGAGCTGCATCGAGGCGGGAAGATCCGCGTCAAGTCGAAGAACCCGATCGACGGGATCTCGACGATCCGGAAGATCTACACCCCCGGGGTGGCAAAGGTGTGCAAGCTCATCCGGGAGAACCCGGTCCGGGCCTACGACTTCACCTCGATCGGCAACACGGTCGCCATCGTCACGAACGGGACGGCGATCCTGGGTCTCGGGGACATCGGGGCGGTCGCGGGAATGCCCGTCATGGAAGGGAAGGCGGTCCTGTTCGACGCCCTCGTGGGCGTGAGCGGCGTCCCGATCCTCATCCAGTCGAAAGACTCCGAGGAGATCATCCGGACCGTCGCGGCCATCTCCCCCACCTTCGGCGCCATCAAGCTCGAGGACATCAAGGCGCCCGAGTGCTTCGAGATCGAGGACCGGCTCTCCGCGATGCTCGACATCCCGGTGCTGCACGACGACCAGCACGGCACCGCGGTCGTCGTCCTGGCCTCCCTTCTCAACGCGAGCAAGTATGTCGGGATGCTGGTCAAGAACGACGCCGTGGGAATGGTGGGCCTCGGCGCGGCGGGGATGGGGATCTCGAAGCTCCTCATGGCCTATGGCGTCCGGAAGATGATGGGGACCGACATCAGCGCGACGGCCATGGAGATCTTCGCGAAGGCCGGGGGCAAACCGGTGACGCTGCCGGAGATCATGGGACTCTCCGACATCGTGATCTGCACGACCGGCGTGCCGGGCCTGATCAAGAAGGAGATGATCAAGAAGGGGCAGGTGATCCTGGCCCTGTCCAATCCCAACCCGGAGATCTCCCCCGACGACGCGCGGGCCGCGGGCGCCTCGTTCGCGGCCGACGGCCGGGGGGTGAACAACGCGCTCGCCTTCCCCGGCATCTTCCGAGGCGCGCTCGACGCGAGGGCGCGCAAGATCAACAATCGCATGAAGATCGCTGCGGCCAGGACGATCAGCTCGTTCGCCCAGGCGGGAGAGCTGGTTCCGTCCATCCTGAACATGGAGATGCACCGGGGCGTCGCCGAGGCCGTCGAGCGGGCGGCGTTCGAATCCGGAGTGGCCCGAACGCGCGAGGAAGAGGTCGAGGAGACTTAGGCGCCGATGGGAATCCCCTGGGTCCGAGGGGCCTCAATCGTCGCGTTCGCCTATTTCCTGGGCGCCGTTCCCTTCGGAATCCTGGTAGCGCGGCTGTTCGACCGAAACGTCGATCTCCGGAAGGTCGGGTCGGGGAACATCGGAGCGACGAACGTGGTGCGTGCCGTCGGGAAGACGGCGGGAGCCCTGACCCTGCTCCTGGACGCGGGGAAGGGGATCTTCGTCATGTTCCTCGCCTACCGGTTCATCGAGGACCGGGTGGATCTTTGGCTCGCCTTGGTCGGAGGAGCCGTGTTCCTCGGGCACGTCTTCCCGGCATACATGAGTTTCCGCGGGGGAAAAGGGGTCGCCACCGCGCTGGGGATCGTCCTGTTCCTCTCGCCGGTCACCGTGTTCATCCTCGTCGTTCTCTTTTCCCTCGTCGTCTACTTCACGCGGTACGTCTCCCTCGGATCCCTTTGCGCGGCGCTGGCGCTGCCGCTGCTGATGGCGCTGTTCGCCACCTCGCGCCACTACGTGACGCTCTCCCTCGTCATCGCCTTTCTGGTGATCTACACCCACCGGGAGAACATCCGGAGGCTTCTCGCGGGGAAGGAGAGGAAGTTCGGAGCCCCGAAGGGGGAGACCGCGGAGCGCGATTCCCCGGCCTGACGGCCTAAAGCTTTCCCAAAACCCGGTCCCGTTTGCGGTCCCGTTTCTTCGGTTTGCGGCCTTCGCCCTTCTTTCCCTTTCTCCTTCTCCCGTCCTCTCCCTCGTCGAGGGGCCCCTTCACGCCTTCCAGCGGGTAGGCGTCCAGGCGCCCGGCGAACTCCTCGCAGGAGACCACGGTCACGCCGCGCGCCGGCAAGGTGCCGCCCAGGCCCCG
>DASUAN010000305.1:0-8998 GCA_035763765.1 Candidatus Deferrimicrobiaceae bacterium | reverse complement strand
GAAAGACACGGAGTAAGATAAAATGTTTTTATCTACGCATTCGTTCCCACGGGAGAATTCAGCGCCGTGCTCGACGTACTTCGCCGGAACGCCGGTTCCTGGGCCATCAAAGGCATCCTCACGTTCATCGCCCTCACCTTCATCTGGTGGGGAGTCGGCTCGTACTCCCAGAGCAAGCAGGACGTAGCCGCGACCGTCGGCGACGGGAAGGTCTCCATGGCGGAGCTTGCCGAGGCGCACGCCAGGCTGGAGAAGACATACCGCGACGTGTACGGAAAGGCGTTCACGCCGGAAATGGAGAAGGCGCTCGACCTCCGCCGGCAGGCCCTCGAGGCCCTCATCCGCCGGAAGCTGCTGCTCGCCGAAGCGGGAACCATGGGGCTGACCACGACCAGCGAGGAGGTCCGGAGGGAGATCGCGGCGACGCCCGCGTTCCAGGTGGACGGGACGTTCCGCGAGGACCGGTACCGGAGCATTCTCGCCTACAACCGGGTTTCCCCGCAGGAGTACGAGTCCTCCCAGCGGGAGGAGATCACGCTCCGGAAGATCGAGGACCTCCTGCTCTCCTCCGCGCGGGTCCCCGCGACCGAAGCGCAGGACCTCTTCAACCTGACGCTCCGGAAGATCCGGCTTCTCGTGGTCACATCCGATCCCTCCGGGGTGCGAGGCATCCCTCCCCCGACCGAGGGCGAGATGGCGGCAAAGTACGAGCAGACCAAGGAGAGCTACCGGATCCCCGCCCGGGTGAAGCTCTCCGTTGCGCGGTTTTCCCCGGAGTCGTTCGCCCGCAAGGTAGAGCCCTCCGAGCAGGAGATCCTCTCCTTCTACCAGGGAAACCCCGCTGCGTTCCGCACCGAGGAGTCCCGCCTGGCCTACCCCGTCGTCATACCGTACGCCACCGGCACCAGGGAGGCTGCCCGCACGAGGGCGGAGGAGCTGATCGCAGAGGGGAGGGAGGGAAAAGACCGCTTCGAGAAGGCCGCGAAGAAGCTGTCCCAAGACAAGGGAGGGGCGATCTGGGTCACGCGGCGCACGCTGCGGCCCGAGCTTGCCGACGCCGTCTTCTCCGCCCCGGTCGACGGGGTCGTCGGCCCCATCGACGCCGGCAACGGATTCACCGTCGTTCGCATCAACCAGATCCGGTTTCCCGAAGACCTCCCGCTGGAGAAGGTCCGGGACCGCGTGGTGGACCTTCTCAAGCTCGAGAGGGGAAAGGACGAGGCGGTCCTGCGGGCGTACGAGGCCCACGGGAAGGCGCTGGAATCCCGGGATCTCGCGGGGGCGTGCGCGCCGTTCGGCGTCCCCCTTGCGGAGACGGGCTGGACGAGCGACGGGGAAGGCGTTGACCTCCCCCCCGTGGTCGTCCAGGAGGCGCTGCTGCTCCAGGCGGGCGATATCGGGCCCGTCAAAACGGTCGGCGACACCCATTTTCTCTTCCGCGTCACCGCCAAGGAGAACTCCCGCATCCCGCCCCTGTCCGATGTGCGCAACCGGGTCGCCGCCGACCTCGAGAAGGAGAAACGGAACGACGCGGCGCGGGCGGCGCTCGAAGCCGTCCTCGCCGATGCCAAGACGGCGTCCGACCTGAAACGGAACGCGGCGAAGGCCGGCCTGGCCGTGACGACCACCCCCTTCTTCCCCCCGCTCACCGACCCCCTCCCCGGGGCTCTCGCGGAAGCCGGGGAGATCCGGAGGGACCTGATCGAACTTTCCCCGAATTCCCCCGTTTCTCCCGTCGTCTTCCCCGCCGGGACGAAATTCCTCGCGGTCGCGTTCGACGCGGAGCAGCCCGTGGACCCGAAGGAGTGGGAGGCCGGGAAGGATGCCTTCATGCGGGAATACGCGGAGCGGAAGCGGACAGGCGCCGTCGCGGCGTTCCTCGCCGAGCGCATGAAGCAGGTCAAGGTGGAGATCAACCCCGAAGCCCTCAAGTAGACGAACGCCCCGGAAAAAGGGACGAAAAAGGGGCCCCCGCGGGGGCCCCTAGCGGATGCCTGCCTTCTCCCGCGACGTCTCCTACGCCTTCTCCTCGACCTTGATCCGCATCGCGTAGAAGGACCGCCAGACGAAGACGATCGCGACGGCGAAGAACGCCGCGGCCGCGATCCGGCTGGTGGCCACGGGCAGCTCGATCGCCAGCTCGACCGCCAGCAGGCCGAACAGGGTCGTGAACTTGATGATCGGGTTCATCGCCACCGACGACGTGTCCTTGAAGGGGTCTCCCACCGTGTCCCCGATGACGGTCGCCGCATGGAGCTCCGTCCCCTTCATGTCGAGCTCGGTCTCGACGAGCTTCTTCGCGTTGTCCCAGGCGCCGCCGGCGTTGGCCATGAAGATGGCCTGGAACAGGCCGAAGATGGCGATGGAGATCAGGTAGCCGATGAAGAAGTAGTGGTTGACGCAGGCAAACGCCAGCGTGGAGAAGAAGACGGCCAGGAAGATGTTCCACATCCCCTTCTGGGCGTACTGGGTGCAGATCTCGACCACCCGCTTGCTGTCGGCCACGGAGGCCTTCTCCGCGCCCTCGTCCAGATTGATGTTCGCCTTGATGAACTCCACGGCCCGGTAGGCGCCCGTGGAGACGGCCTGCATGGAGGCACCGGTGAACCAGTAGATCGTCGTGCCGCCGGTGATGAGCCCCAGGAGGAAGAGCGGGTTCAGGATCGACAGCCCGGCCGACACCTCGGGGCCGCCGAACATCTTGGTGAGCACCTGGATGATGGAGAAGATCAGGGTCGTGGCGCCGACGACGGCCGTCCCGATGAGCACCGGCTTCGCGGTCGCCTTGAAGGTGTTGCCGGCCCCATCGTTCTCCTCCAGGTACATCTTCGCGTTCTCGAAGTCGGGCGTGAAGCCGAACTCCTTCCGGATGTCCTCGGAGATGTTCGGGAGCGTCTCGATGGTGGAGAGCTCGTAGACCGACTGGGCGTTGTCCGTCACCGGCCCGTACGAGTCCACCGCGATGGTGACCGGCCCCATCCCCAGGAACCCGAAGGCGATCAGACCGAAGGCGAAGATCGCCGGGGCCGCCATGATGCCCGCCAGGCCCAGAGAGCTGACGGCGTACCCGATCGACATCAGGGCGATGATCGCCATCCCCAGCCAGTAGGCGCTGAAGTTCCCCGCCACGAAGCCGGACAAAATGTTCAGCGACGCGCCGCCCTCCCGCGAGGCGGTGAGGACCTCGCGCACGTGGCCCGAGTTCGTCGAGGTGAAGATCTTGACCAGTTCCGGGATCAGGGCCCCCGCGATCGTGCCGCAGGTGATGATCGCGGACAGTTTCCACCAGAGCGTCTTGTCCCCCTGGAGCTCGGGGACCAGGAGGTACGACAGCACGAAGGTCATCCCGATGGAGATCAGCGAGGTCAGCCAGACCAGGGAGGTCAGCGGGTGTTCGAAATTGAACTTGGAGGCGTCGCCGTACTTCGCTTTGGCGATGGCCCCGTTGATATAGTACGAGAGAGCGCTCGTGACGATCATCCCGATGCGCATCACGAAGATCCAGACGAGAAGCTGGATCTGGACGATCAGGTCGGGCACCGCCAGGATGATGAAGGTGATGAGCGCGACGCCGGTGACGCCGTACGTCTCGAAGCCGTCGGCGGTCGGCCCCACCGAGTCCCCCGCGTTGTCCCCCGTGCAGTCGGCGATGACGCCCGGGTTGCGGACGTCGTCCTCCTTGATCTTGAAGACGATCTTCATGAGGTCGGAGCCGATGTCGGCGATCTTCGTGAAGATCCCGCCGGCGATGCGCAAGGCCGCCGCGCCGAGGGACTCGCCGATGGCGAAGCCGATGAAGCAGGGTCCCGCGTAGTCGCCCGGGACGTAGAGCAGGATGAAGAGCATCAGGACGAGCTCGACGCTGATCAGCATCATGCCGACGCTCATCCCGGATTTCAGCGGGATCGCCATGGTCGGGAACGGCTTTCCTTTCAGGCCTGCGAATGCGGTCCGGGAGTTGGCGTACGTGTTGATCCGGATCCCGAACCACGCCACGCCGTAGCTGCCCAGGATGCCGACGATGCTGAAGACGACGATGATGACGACCTGAATGGTCGCGAAGTGGAGCAGGAACCCGAAGTAGACCACCATGATCGCCGCGATGAAGGCCCACAGGATGGCGAGGAACTTCCCCTGGGTGAAGAGATACGTCTTGCAGGTCTCCCAGATCAGTTCCGAGATCTCGCGCATCGACTGGTGAACGGGGAGGTTCCGGATCTGCGTGTACTGCACGAACCCGAAGACCATCCCCAGGACGCAGATCAAAAGTCCCCAGACCAGCAGGGCGTGCCCGGTCATCCCGAGGAACGACACGGTGGACAGGTCGGGAATCCTGAGTTCCGCCTCGCTGGCGGCGGCAACGGACGCGAACAGCGCGGTGACCAGCAGGACCGCGACGGAGGCCAGTTTCGGCCCGACGCGGATCCCCGGGGCAGGGGCGTTTTCGCCGCGATCCCGTGACGTCCGGAACCAGGCGAGGGCGAGCCCGAACAACACGATCGTTAACAAAGGATTGACCATGACTCCTCCCTGTATTGGAGATATGAAATGTGACGAGAATCCCGTCGGGAACACCTTGGCAACGCGTGCCCTGAGGGTGTGTTCGGTTCAGCGCGTCATAAGTTGTTATAAGTAAAACGCATTGTACATAGCATGGACTTTTGGACAGGTCAAGGGGAAACCGGTCCCGGGAAAGCGGCCGGGGCCCCGCGGGTTTCCCCGGGAATCGCGGCGGCCGCAAGGAGTGATATATTGGGAAGACCATGGAATTCGCGGGGAAACTGATCCTGGCTCCGCTTGCCGGGATCACCGACAGTACGTTCCGGCGCCTTTGCCGGGAAAACGGGGCCGACGTCACCGTCACGGAGATGATCTCCGCCAAAGGGTTGCTCCGGCAGCCCGAACGGACCGGACGGTACATCGCTTTCGGGCGGGACGAGCGCCCCATCGGGGCGCAACTGTTCGGGGCAGACCCGGAGGAGATCGCCGAAGCGGCCGCGGAGATCCGGAGGCTCGGGTTCGAATTTGTCGACATCAACATGGGGTGTCCCGTGCGGAAGGTCACCGCCGGAGGAGCCGGGGCAGCCCTGCTCTCCCGTCCTCGCCTCGCGGGGAGAATCGTCCGAGCGGCCGTGTCCGCCGCGGGGATCCCCGTGACCGTGAAGATCCGTTCAGGCTTCGGCAAGGAGACCGACTCCTACCTCTCGCTGGCAGGAGAGGCTTTCGCGGCAGGAGCCGCGGCCGTCACCCTCCACCCGCGTACCCGTGGCCAGATGTTTTCGGGAAGGGCCGACTGGGGACAGATCGCTCGATTGAAACGGGAATTCCCCGACCGCATCGTGATCGGAAACGGGGACGTCCGGCAGCCGGAGGACGCCTGGCGCATGGTCTCGGAGACGGGGTGCGACGCCGTGATGATCGGGAGGGCTTCCCTCGGAAACCCTTGGATTTTTTCCGCAATCCGGCGGCGGGTCGGGATCGCGACGGGAGGACCGGACGGGCCCTCCTCCGCGGACCGGAAAACGCTGATCCTGCGGCACGGCGAGGAGATGCACCGCCGGCACGGAGAGGCCGGGATCCGGCAGATGCGCAAGCACCTTGCCTGGTACAGCCGGGGGATCCCGGGCGCCTCCGCTTTCCGGGGCGACCTCGTCAGCGTCCGAACCCTCGATGACTTCCGGCTTGCGGTCGAGCGTTTCTTTTGAACAACCTCTTCCAGCAGACGCTCGAATCCGTAAACATCGGGATCCTCGCGTTTGACGGGGCCGGAAAGCTCGTCTATATCAACCCGGCGGCGGAGGAGATCCTCCACGCGTCGTCGCGGGCGTTCTCCGGGAAACATTACCGGACCGTCTTCCGGGGGTCCCCCGGCGCCGTCCGCATCCTGCGGAAAGCCCTGGAGGACAACTCCGCCGTGACCGGATACGACGTGGAGCTTCGACTCCCCCGGCGAACCCCCCTTGCGGGAGACCCGGACCTCCCGGGGTACCCGGTCATCATCGGAGCCTCCCCCATGCCCGGTCCCGCGGGAGAGCCGAACGGGGTCGTGCTGTCGATCAAGCCCGCCGAGATCCTCAGCATGGTCGGACAGCAGGAGAGGGCCGCCATGAGCGCCGAGGAGATGCAGACGCTCGCCTACGGGATCGCGCACGAGATCAAGAACCCGCTCGGGGGGATTCGCGGCGCGGCCCAGTGGATGCTCCGGGGGGAGGCATCCGAGGAGGAGCGCAGGGAGGGAACCCGGCTGATCCTGCGGGAGGCGGAACGGATCAATGGCCTCGTGGAGAAGATGCTCGAAATGGGGAGGACTCCCCCGCCGCCCCGCCCCTTTCCGATTCTTCCGATCCTGCGGGAAGCGGAGGAACTCATCCGCGCGGACGTGCGCGCCCAGAACAAGAAGATCCACTTCGAGTTCGCCGCCGATCCGAGTCTACCCGACGTCTCCGGACATCCGGACACCACGTTCCGTGCGATCGTCAACCTCCTCAAGAACGCCGTGGAGGCGATCCCGGAGAGGGGAACGGTGCGCATCTCCACCCGGATGAACGTCAACTACCGGTGGGGGCGGACGAGGGGAAGAATGCGCTCCTTCGTGGAGATCCACATCGCGGACGACGGCGTCGGGATGTCGGAGGAGGAGGTGCGCAGGGCGTATCTGCCCTTCTATACGACGAAAGCCAAGGGCACGGGGCTTGGCCTCGGGATGGCGAGACAGTCGATCTCCCGGCACGGAGGAACGATGGAAATAAAATCCGTGCGGGGAGAGGGAACGACGGTTAAAATATCCCTTCCAGTCTCCACCGGAAAGAAAACGGGCCCGTGAAAAAAGTCCTCATCGCCGACGACGACGAAAGCATCCGCTGGGTCCTCAAGAAGACCGTGGCGGGGATGGGTTTCCATCCCGACCTAGCGGAAGACGGGGAGAAGGCGCTTTTGCTGCTGTCCCGGAACACCTACGCCGCGGCCTTCCTCGACATCCGCATGCCGGGAATGGAGGGAATCGAGGTCCTCGAACGGATCCAGGCGAGGAAGTCCCCGACCCGGTTCTTCATCATGACCGCGGTCCGCCGCCCGGATGCGGCTGCCCGCTCCACCCGCGCGGGGGCCTCGGAGTTCCTCACCAAGCCGTTCGACATCGCCGACATCGAGAACCTTCTCCGGGAGATCGAGAAGGAGTCGGTTTCCCGCGAGAGGCCGTTCCGCACGGAGGACTCCGAGGAGTGGAAATCGGCCCGGATCCTGGGGCGAAGCCGGGCCATCCTCGACGTGTTCCTGGGCGTGGGGAAGGTGGCGGATTCCGACGCCACCGTCCTGCTTCTCGGGGAACGCGGCGTGGGGAAGGAGCTCGTCGCCCGTTGCCTCCACGAGCTCGGAAGCCCCAACGGCACTTTCGTGGCGGTCAACGCCTCCGCCATCCCGAGGGATCTGCAGGAGGCGGAGTTGTTCGGCTTCGAAAAGGGGGCATTCACGGGGGCGGAATCGGCACGCGAAGGAAAACTGGAGGCCGCCTCGGGGGGGACGCTCTTTCTCGACGAGGTCGGCGACCTCCCCGTCGACCTCCAGGCAAAGCTTCTCCGGGTCCTCCAGGAAAGGGAGTTCTCGAGGCTGGGATCGAATCAGAACCGGAAGTTCCAGGGTCGCGTCGTCGCGGCGACCAACCGGGACCTGCGGCGGATGGTCGCCGACGGCAAGTTCCGGGAAGATCTGTTCGACCGGCTGAACGTCTTTCCGATCCGCATACCTCCCCTGTCGGAAAGGCGGGAGGACATCCCCCTTCTCGCGGACTTCTTCCTCCAGAAATATTGCGCGATCCTCTCCCGCCCCCCCCGGTCGTTCTCGAAGGAGGCCCTCGAGGTGATCGCTTCCCACCATTGGAAAGGGAATGTCCGGGAGCTGGAAAATTTCGTCCAGAGGCTGGCCGTCCTTACCACGGGAAAACTTCTGCGGAGGGAGGAGGTGGCGCGGGAACTGGCCAAGTCGGACGGCGCCCTGGACCTCTCCACCGCGCCGCTGGAGCAGGTCATCGAGGAGCGGGTGCGGGAGTTCGTGGGGCGCCTGGGACCGGCTCTCGAGAGCGAGAGCGACCTCCACGGATTCTTCCTCCGGCAGATGGAGAAACCGCTCATCCGGGTCCTCCTGGAGGCGACCGGGGGGAACCAGCTGAAGGCCGCGACGATCCTGGGGATCAACCGGAACACGCTGCGGAAAAAACTGTCGGACCTCTCCCTCCTGCCCAAAAAACGGAAGACCCGCTGAGTCCGGGAACCGGGACGGGATCGTCCCTATTCGAAGTCGCGTGCCAGGTCCTCGAACCGGGTGTAGCGGGAAAGGAACGCGAGCTCCACCATGCCCATCGGTCCGTTCCGCTGCTTCCCGATGATGATCTCGGCCTTCCCCTTCTTCTCATCGGGAGTGTCCGCCTTGGCGTACATCTCCTCGCGGTAAATGAAAAGAATCAGGTCGCTATCCTGTTCAATCGCCCCCGACTCGCGAAGGTCGGCCATCTGGGGCCGCTTGTCGGTCCGGCTTTCCACCCCCCGGTTGAGCTGCGAAATGGCGATGACGGGGATGTTGAGCTCCTTGGCGAGCGCCTTGAGGGAGCGGGAGATCTCGGAGATCTCCTGGACACGGTTGTCCTGGCCCGAACGGGATGTCGCCCCGCGCATGAGCTGGAGGTAGTCGACGATGACCATCCCGATTCCCTTGTCCTTTTTCAGGCGGCGCGCCTTCGCGCGAAGCTCGAGTGCGGTGAGCGCACCGGAATCGTCGGTGTAGATCGGCGCCTCGGAAAGCCTCCCCACGGACCCTACGATCCGGTTGATCTCGTCCTGGGCCAGGTACCCGGTCCGCAGCCTCTGGAAGTCGACGCGCGCGTCCGAACAGATCATCCGCAGCGCGAGCTGCTGGCGGCTCATCTCCAGGGAGAAGATCCCCACCGGGACCTTGCACCGGACGGCGGCGTTCAGGGCGATGTTGAGGCAGAGGGCGGTCTTTCCCA
>DASUAN010000304.1:0-2095 GCA_035763765.1 Candidatus Deferrimicrobiaceae bacterium | reverse complement strand
GACCTCGGTCCGGGTCTTCGCGCCTTTCTCGCCAAGGAGAAGAAGAGATGAGCCGATCCCCGAAAAGGAAGGACCGGGCGGAAGGGCAGGCCCCCGTTCCACGGGAGAGCCTGGGAAGGGTGACGTTCCTGGACCCCTTCGGCGACCCGGCGTTCCTCCCTCCCGCCGACGTCAACGAGAACGCCGAAGGGCTGGTCATTCGGCTGGAGGTCCCCGGCGTGCGGGGAACCGAAGTCGCGGTCTACGTGCAGGGGAACACGATCGAGGTGGCCGGGGAGAAGATGCGGGACCTGTGCGGCACCGACGTCTCCTTCCTCTGCATCGAACGCACCTTCGGGAAATTCCGGAGGACCTTCGAGGTAACCGGCTGCGTGAACATGGGGGCGGTGAAGGCGGAGCTGAAGAAAGGCGTTCTGGCACTGACCATACCGAGGTGCGACGAGCGGCGCGGAAAAAGGCGGCGCATCCAGGTATCGGCGGAGGAGGAATAGGATCCTTTCAGGACACGGGGGACGACGGGCATGGCAGACGAGCCGATCAGGAAGGACCTTCCGCAGGACGAGGACGCCGGTGCGCCGGAGGCCGAGGGTCCCGCGCCGAAGGAAGAGGACGAGAGCAAGGAAGCCAAGGAGAGCGCCCCCGAAATCCCGAACGTGCTCCCCCTTCTTCCGGTCAGGGACATCGTCATCTTCCCGTACATGACCCTGCCCCTCTTCGTCGGGCGGGAGGCGTCGATCGCGGCGGTGGACGAGGCGCTCGGCCGAGACCGGTACATCTTCCTGGCGACGCAGAGGGACCCTTCCCTCGAGGAGCCGAAACCGGAAGACCTCTACCGGACGGGCACCGTGGCCATGATCATGCGGATGCTCAAACTTCCCGACGGACGTCTCAAGATCCTGATCCAGGGGGTGGTCAAGGGACGGATCATGGAATTCATCGAGGCGAAGCCCACGGTGCGGGTCCGGATCGAGCGCGTGGCGGAAGGTCCCGCCCGGGAAGGGTCCCTCGAGGTCGAGGCGCTCATGCGCTCCTCCCGGGAGAGAATCGAGAAGATCCTTTCCCTCAAGAACATGCCGGTCGAGATCCTGATGGTTACGGAAAACATCAACAACCCGGGCGTCCTGGCCGATCTCGTGGCGAGCAACCTCCGGCTGAAGCTCGAGGAGGCCCAGGGCGTGCTCGAGGAGGGCGACCCCGTCGCCCGGCTGAAGATGGTCAACAACCTCCTCTCGCGGGAGCTCCAGCTCGCGGAGATGCAGGCGAAGATCCAGAACCAGGCCAAGGAGGAGATGTCCAAGAGCCAGCGGGAATATTTCCTCCGCGAGCAGATGAAGGCCATCAAGCAGGAGCTCGGCGACATCGACAGCAAGTCGGAGGAGATGGAGGAGCTCCGGGAGAAGATCCGGAAGGCGGGGATGCCCGAAGAGGTCGGGAAGGAGGCCGAGAAGCAGCTTCGGCGCCTGGAGGCGATGCATCCGGACTCCGCGGAGTCGTCGGTGGTCCGGACGTACCTCGACTGGATGGTCGAGCTCCCGTGGAAAAAGGAGACGAAGGACAACATCCGCATCGCCCAGGCCAAGAAGATCCTCGACGAGGACCACCACGACCTCGACAAGGTGAAGGAGCGGATCCTCGAGTACCTTGCGGTCCGGAAGCTCAAGTCCAAGGCGAAGGGACCGATCCTGTGCTTCGTGGGTCCCCCCGGCGTGGGGAAGACCTCGCTCGGAAAATCGATCGCACGGGCGATGGGCCGAAAGTTCGTCCGGATGTCCTTGGGCGGGATCCGCGACGAGGCCGAGATCCGCGGACACCGGCGGACCTACGTCGGGGCGCTCCCCGGCCGCATCATCCAGGGGATGAAGCAGGCCGGCACGAGGAACCCGATCTTCATGCTCGACGAGATCGACAAGGTGGGAGCGGACTTCCGGGGGGATCCCTCCGCGGCCCTCCTCGAGGTGCTCGACCCCGAGCAGAACTTCTCCTTCAGCGACAACTACCTGAACGTCCCGTTCGACCTGTCGAAGGTGATGTTCATCACCACGGCGAACATCATCGACCCCATTCCGCCCGCGCTCAAGGACCGGATGGAGGTGAT
>DASUAN010000303.1:0-2395 GCA_035763765.1 Candidatus Deferrimicrobiaceae bacterium | reverse complement strand
AACGATCCTGTCCGACATCCGCCGGAGCGACAGGAAGCCGAACTACGAGCTGGACATCGCCTGTCGGTACGGGGGAGGAGGAGTTCGCCGTCATTCTTCCCGAGACGGGATCGGACCAGGCATCGATCGCGTTCGAGGAATTGGTCCGTGCGGCCGATCACGCGAAGTATTCGGCGAAGCAAGCGGGCAAGAACCGGGTCGCCGTTGCGGGAACCCCTTCCCCCGCTCTCCCGGCTTGACGGGACGCCGGAAGATCTCCTACCGCATCCCTCCCTCCGAACGCGGAACCGCGGGAGAAACGGATCGGTGCCGATCCGCGCGGGAGGGTCGCGGGAACGACTGCAGAATCACGCGGAATACGTCCGTGTTCTCCAGGGATCCGGAAATCGGTTCGGCATTCTTCCCCCATCCGTAGATCGGCACTTCCTCTGCCGTATGGTCCGTCGTCCTCCACGTCACGGCGGGAAGGGCCCCGCGGCCGTTGCTCGCAAGGACTCGCAACCCCCCCGTTTCGTGGTCGGACGTGACGATGATCAGCGTGTCGGTCCGGCCCCTCCCCCACTCGACCGCCTCGGCGACGGCCCGCGAGAACTCGATCGTCTCCCCTGCGGATCGCCGGATGTCGTTGGCATGACAGGCATGATCGATGCGCCCCCCCTCGACCATGAGGAAAAAGCCGTCGGGATCGTTGTCCAGGATGCGAAGGGCCACACGCGTCATCTCCGGGAGGCTCGGCAACTCCCCCCGCCCGTCTGCTTCGAACGGCAAGTGGTCGTTTCCGAACTGCCCGGAGACCATCGATCCCTTCTCCGTGTCGAGGGCCAAAAGGCCCGCTCTGTCCGAGACGACCATGTATCCGGCCGACTCGGCGGCCTTCCGCGTGATGTGCAACGCCCCTCCGAACAGCACGTTCGGGCGCGCATCGCGGAGATAGTCGGCGGCAATCTGTGCGTAGTTGTACCGGCTCGGTTCGTGGGACCCGAATGCGGCCGGCGTTGCGTGGGTAACGAAGGTGGTGGTCACCAGCCCGGTGCTTTTCCCTTCCGCCTGGAACCGTTCCAGAACCGTCGCCAGCGGGGCCCCGTTTCCGGGCAGGGCCGTGCTGATCACGTCGTTGCCGACCTTGACCCCCGTGGCCATGGCGGTCGCGGAAGACGCCGAGTCGGGCACGCCCCCTTCCGCGTTGCGGGTCCTGACCGAGCCTCGATGGGGGAAGGCCTCGAACGACAGGGTCCCGCCCTTCCCCGTCGCAACCATCCCCGCCGCCTTGACCTGCTCGAACCCCATCCCGTCGCCGAGGAACAGGATCACGTGGTTCGCCGAAGGCGGCTTCTCCGCCCCGTGCCGGCTCCGATCCTTGAATTTCCAGGGCGGATCCGGATGGACCTGCTTCCACAATCCCAATCCCCTGCGGCGCGCATCTTCCTCCGCCTCGAGGTAGACGGAAGCGTAGGGCGCGGAGAGGAATCGCCGGTAGGCCCAGGCATTTCCGCTTCGGACCATCTCCCGGTTGATGTCGGTTCCCGACCGGTAGACGACGCCCACCACCCTCCGGTGGGTGTCGACTTCGACGATCCTCACCGTCACCCTTTTCCCGAGCGTCATCGCCTCCAGGGCAGCTCTGGCCTCCTCTCCGTGCGGTTGCCCGGCCATCTCCCCGTGCCGGATCTCCGGCGCGTCGATCCCGTACAACCGCACCTTGAGTTTCGTCCCGTCGCGCGTAACGAGCGTGAGGGTGTCGCCGTCCGCAACGCGGGTCACCTCGCCTTCCACCTCGCGCGGAGCGGCGCAGGAGGGAACGGAGAACAGAAGAAAGGCTGCGAACGCGAAGAGAAAACCGACGAGGAAACGGCTCCTACGGGGCATGCGGGCCAAGTCCCGCCAACTCCTCGATGATCGGCGGGATCAGGTAGGTGGCCAGCTGCGTGTGGGAGCCGCCGCCCAGAACCACCGCCAGCTTCCCTCCGCAGACCTCTTCCGACACTTCCCGCATGAGGCGGGCGATCTTCCAGAAGCAGGGGCCGGTAAGGCCGATGTCCCCGTAATCGCCCTGGTGGGTATCGAAGCCGAAATACCAGAACACGAGATCGGGCCGGAACGGGCGGACCCGGCGGGGGAAGTGATCCGCCACCAGACCGAAATAGAGATCGTTCATCGGCTGATCGCCCCGCCACCGTCCCCAGAGGGAGGGGTAGGCCACGTCCACTTTCGTGCCGTCTTGGGATTCGTGGTTCATGCCGCAGACGCAGACGTGGAGCACGTCGGGGTCGTTCTGAAAGAGATCGCGGGTGCCGTCTCCGTGGTGGGCGTCGGTATCCAGGATCGCGAACCTACGAAAACCGAATCTTTCCCGCAGGTTGACGATGCAGAGGGCCACGTCGTTGAAGCAGCAGTA
>DASUAN010000302.1:0-10792 GCA_035763765.1 Candidatus Deferrimicrobiaceae bacterium | reverse complement strand
CGGGTGAGAGACGCCCGCTCGGCCAGGCGCTTCGAGGCCGTCGTCTTTCCCGCCCCGGAAGGGCCGTCGATCGCCACGATGGGCCGTTCCCTCACCGGACGACCTCCCGCAATTTCCCAAAGAAATCGGGAAAGGAGGTGGCGATGCACCCCGTGTCGGACACCTCCACGGGGATGCCCGACGCGGCGGAAAGGACGAGAAGCGCCATGGCGATCCGGTGGTCGCCGTGGCTGTGGACCCGCTGACCCGCCCCGATCCTCGCCGGCCCCTTGACCCAGAGACCGTCGGGGTATTCCCCGCACGGCACCCCGAGAGTGGAGAGCTCCTTGACCATGGCGCCGATCCGGTCCGACTCCTTGACGCGGAGCTCGGCCGCCCCCCGGATCTCCGTGCGCCCCTCCGCCATGGCACCGGCCACGCAGAGCGCCGGAACCTCGTCGATCAGCGAGGGGATCTCTTCGGGCGGAACCTCCGCCGCAGCGAGCCCTCGCCCGAGGACCACGAGGTCGGCCACCGGCTCCCCCCCCTCCTCCCGCACCGACTCGAACCGGACGTCCGCGCCCATTCTCCGAAGCACGGAGACCAGGCCGGTCCTCCCCGGATTCACCCCGACCCCGGGAACCCGAAGGGACGCACCGGCAACGGAGGCGGCCAGGACGAGAAAGAACGATGCGGACGAGATGTCCCCGGGAACGGTCATCGCAAGGGGGTTGAGCCGCTTCGCCGGATGCACGGTGATCCGGCCCTCCCCCCGTTCGACCCTCGCCCCCATCGCCAGGAGCATCCTCTCGGTGTGGTCCCGGGAAGGAAGCGGCTCCACCACGGTGACGGGGGAGTCGGCGTAGAGGCCGGCGAGCAGGATCGACGACTTCACCTGGGCGGACGCCACAGGCATCTCGTACCGGATCCCTCGCAGATTCCCCCCCCGGATGCAGAGCGGCGGAAGGGTATTCTCCCGGCGGCCGGTGATCTCCGCGCCCATCTGAGTGAGCGGACGGACGACGCGGCCCATCGGCCGGCGGCGGAGGTACGGGTCGCCGGTCACGATGGAAACGAACGGCTGGGCGGCCAGGATCCCGGCACCGATCCGGATCGTCGTGCCGGAGTTTCCGGCGTCGATGACGTCCTGCGGTTCCTGGAAGGCATGCATCCCGCGCCCGTTGACCCGGATCTCCGTGGGCGAAATTTCGTGGACGTCGGCTCCCAGCGCTTGCATCATCCTCACCGAGCGCAGGGCGTCCTCGGCGGCGAGGAACCCCCGGATCTGGCTTTCCCCCTCGGCCATCGAAGCCAGCATCACGGCCCGGTGGCTGATCGACTTGTCCCCGGGGACGGTGACGGTCCCCGCGATCTTCGCCGCTTTTCTCATGCTACAACCGGTCCCTCGTCCGTTTCGATTTCCGGAAGTAAGCCAGCAGCCCCTTCGCGTCCCCCCGCCGGATGAGCCCCTCGAGCATTCCGAGGTTCTTCCGGTAGTGCGCGGTCGCCCGGAGGATTTCGGCCTTGTTCTGGAGGACGATGTCCTTCCACATCTCCGGGTTGCTCGAGGCGATCCTCGTGAAGTCCCGGAATCCCCCGGCGGAGTACCCCAGGGGGACCCGGGAGTCCAGGGTCGCCACCGAATGGACGAGGGCGTAGGCGACGGCATGCGGAAGGTGGGAAACGTAGGCGAACACATGGTCATGCGTATCCGGATCCATCCGCAGCACCCGGGCACCCGCCATCCGCCACAACGCCTCGACGCGCCGCAGGGCGGTCTCGCGGTTCCCCGGCGACGGGGTGACGATCGCCGTCCTCCCGCGGAAGAGGGATGGGTCCGCAAACGCGAATCCCGAGTTCTCCGTCCCCGCGATCGGGTGACCCCCGACGAACTCGGCGCCGGCCGCCATGCTCCCCTGCCCGGCCCGAACGATCTCCGCCTTGACGCTCCCCGCGTCGGTGAGCACCGAACCCGGCCGCATCCGCCCCCCGATTCGCCGGATGAGTCCGACGGAGCGAATCACGGGGACGCACACCATGACGAGGTCGCAATCCGCGATCTGGGCCTCGGTGCATGCCCTCGCGACCGCGCCGGCTTCCTTGGCCATCCGGACGGCCTCCCCCCTCCGGTCGCACCCCCAGACCTCCGGGGCACCGGGTTTCCCCCGGAGCGCCAGGGCGAGCGACCCGCCGATCAGGCCCAGCCCCACGATGCCGAGACGTTCCCCGGTCACGCGGTCCCCAGCTTCTTCCCCACGGCCGTCGCGATCCGTCCGAGCCGCTCGGCCATCTCCCGGAACGCCTCGGGTCGAAGGGACTGCGGCCCGTCCGACAGGGCCGTCTCGGGGTCGTGGTGAACCTCCACCATGATGCCGTCCGCGCCCGCGGCGATGGCCGCCGCGGCGAGCGGTTCGACCAGGCTCATCTTTCCCGAGGCGTGGCTGGGATCGGCGATCACGGGGAGGTGGGAGAGGCTTTTCACGAGAGGGATCGCCGACACGTCGAAGGTGTTCCGGGTGGCCGACTCGAAGGTGCGGACCCCCCGCTCGCACAGGATGATTTGCCCGTTCCCCTCCGAGGCGATGTATTCGGCCGACATCAGCCACTCCACAATCGTCGCGCTCATCCCGCGCTTGAGGATGACGGGCATGTCGAGACGACCCACCTCGGTGAGAAGCCGGAAGTTCTGCATGTTCCTCGCCCCGATCTGGACCACGTCGGCGTACCGGACCACGAGGTCGATGTCGCGCGGGTCCATGAGCTCGGTGGCTACCGGCAGTCCCGTCTCCTCGCGCGCCTCGGCGAGATAGCGCAGCCCTTCCTCCCCCAGTCCCTGGAAGGCATACGGGGACGTCCGCGGCTTGAAGGCCCCTCCGCGAAGGAAGGAGGCCCCGGAAGAAGCGACCGCCCCTCCGATCCGGAGCATCATCTCCTTCCCCTCGACCGAGCACGGGCCCGCGATGAGGGCCACCGTTCCGCCTCCGATCTTCTGCCCCCGCACCGTGATGACGGTGTCTTCCTTCTGGAAGTCCCGGCTGACGAGCTTGTACGGCTTGAGGATGCGCAGGACCTTCTCGACGCACCCCATCCCCTCGAACGCCTCGGGCTGCATCTTCCGCTCGTCGCCGATGGCGCCGATGATCGTGCGCTCCACGCCGCGGGAGGTGTGCACCGCGAGCCCGTAGCCCTTGATCTTCTCCTCGACCTGTCGGATATCCTGTCCGGTCGCCCCTGCCTTGAGAACGATGATCATGTACGGATCCTCCCTTTCCCGCCGTACCTCTTTCCCCCGGCCGTAACGCCTCGCGCGGCGCTCAGATCGCCCGGGGGTAGGAACCGAGGATTTTCAGGTAGGAGGCGCGCATCCGGAGCTCGTCCAGGGCCCGGGCCACCGGATCGTCCGTGAGGTGCCCCTCCATATCGAGGAAGAAGAGATATTCCCACGCTTTTTTCTTCACGGGGCGGGATTCGATCTTGGTGAGATTGATCCGGTGGCGGGCGAACGGCTCCAGCATGAGGTAGAGCGCGCCGACCTCGTCCCGCGCGGAGAACAGGACCGAGGTCTTGTCGTGTCCGGTCCGCTCCGGGGCGATCCTGCCGATGATGATGAAACGGGTGACGTTGTTCGTGTTGTCCTGGATCCGCTTCCGGATGCACTTCAGTCCGTAGATCTTCGCCGCCGCCTCTCCCGCGATCGCCGCGGCCGACGGGTCGTCGATCGCCAGCTCCGCCGCCCGCGCCGTGCTCTCGACGTCGAACACCGCGACGTGTTTCAGGTTCCGCTCGAGCCACGTGCGGCACTGGGCGATGGCGTGAGGGTGGGAGTAGACCTTCTTCACGTGCTCGATGTCCCCCGTGACGGAGAGAAGGTCGTGGGCCACCTCGATGAGGATCTCGCCGCTGATCAACAGGTTGTGGTCGACGAACATGTCGAGGGTGTTGCTCACGATCCCCTCGCTCGAATTCTCGATGGGGACAACGCCGAAGTCCGCGTTCCCGCGCACCACCGCATCGAAGACCTCGGAGACGTTGATCTGCGCGACGTAGTCGGCGCTCTCCCCGAAGTGCTTGAGGCAGGCCAGGTGGGTGAACGTCGCCCGGGGGCCGAGGAACGCCACGCTCAAGGGCTTTTCGAGGGCTAGGGAAGCCGAGATGATCTCCCGGTAGATCGACTTGAGGGCATCGTTCGGGAAGGGCCCGGGGTTCGCCCCGGTGATCCTGCGCAGGATCTCGACTTCGCGTTCCGGGACGTAGAATCGCAGGTTCTGCTCCGACTTGATCTTTCCGACCTCGGAGACCGCCTTCGCGCGCCGGTTGAGAAGAGAGAGGATCTGGTCGTCGATCGCGTCGATCTCGTCGCGCAGATCCCTGATCCGGTCCTTACCCACCTACAAGCCACCCGCCTTCCTCTTGATCCGGCCGATCTCCCGATATTTCGCATATCTTCGGTCGAGGAGCTGCCGGATGGAGAGGGACCGCACCGAAGCGATCGATTCGACCAGGGCCGCCCGTACCACGTCGGCGGCGGCCTTGTGGTCCCGGTGCGCGCCTCCTTCCGGCTCGGGGATGATCCGGTCCACCACGCCGAACTTCTTCAGATCCGGTGCGGTGATCTTCATCATCTCGGCGGCGGTCTCCGCCCGCGCGGTGTCCCGCCAGAGGATGGAGGCACACCCTTCGGGGGGGATGACCGAGTAGATCGCGTATTCCATCATCAGGATCTCGTCCCCGATCCCCAGCGCGAGGGCCCCGCCGCTCCCCCCCTCGCCGATCACGACGACCACGAGCGGGGTCTCGAGTTTCGCCATCTCGAGCAGGTTTCGGGCGATCGCCTCGGACTGGCCCCGTTCCTCGGCGCCGATCCCCGGGAAAGCCCCCGGCGTGTCGATGAACGAGACCACGGGGATACGGTACTTCTCCGCAAGCTTCATCATCCGGAGCGCCTTCCGATACCCCTCCGGGTGCGCCATCCCGAAGTTGCGGCGGATCTTTTCCGTCGTGTTCCGCCCCTTCTGCTGGCCGATGATCATCAACTTCTCGGAGTCGAGCTCCGCGAACCCGGCGATGATGGACGGGTCGTCCCGAAATGCCCTGTCTCCGTGGATCTCCAGGAAATTTTTGAAGCATTGGTTCATGTAATCCAGCATGTAGGGCCGGTTCGGATGGCGGGCCAGCTGGGTGATCTGCCAGCGGGTCAGGTTGGAGAAGATCTCCTTGCGGATCTTGGCGATCTTCTTCTCCAGCTTCCCCGCCTCCTCGCGGAGGTTTTTGTTGGTCCCGTCGTCGACCCGACGGAGCTGGTCCAGCCGGTTTTCCAGGTCGACGATCGGCCTCTCGAAATCGAGGTATTGGAGAATCATCCACGCTCCTTTTAGAAGGTAACTACTCAATCTATTGGAAAAAGGAGCTCCTCACAAGAACTTTCTGACCTCTTCGGCCGCCGCCCCGAGGGGGTCTTTTCCCCCGAGACGGACCACCCCGGGTTCCCCCGACAGCCAGGTCACCTGCCTCTTCGCGTACCGGCGGGTGTCCCGCTTCATCCGGGCGATCGCCTCCTCCAAAGGGACCCCGTCCAGCAGGTGGGAGAGGACGTGCCGGTACCCGAGCGCGCCCATGCTCGGAAGATCCCTGCCGTATCCCCTTTCGAGAAGGCCCCGCACCTCCTCGACGAGGCCCGCGTGGATCATCGCGTCCACCCGCAGGTCGATCCGACGGGCACGCTCGGCCCGGTCGACATCCAGGACCAGGAAGAGATATCGATACCGGCTGCGGCCTCCCGCCCAGCTCGTTTTCCGCCCGCTGGCCGGCTCTCCCGTCATCTCCGCGACCTCGAGGGCCCTGACCACCCGAAGGCGGTCCGAGGGATGGATCCTCGCCGCCGAGACCGGGTCGATCCGCTCGAGTTCCGCGTGCAGCACCTCCCCCCCCTCTTTTTCCCACCGCCGGGCAAGCCGTTCCCGGACCCGAGCGTCGGAGGGGAGCGCGTCGAGGCCCCGAAGGAGGGCACGGAGGTACATCCCCGTCCCCCCCGAAACCAGGGGCCACCGGCCCCTTTCCCGGATGGCCCGGATCGCCTCCTCCGCCTCGGCCACGAAGCGGCCGGCGCTGTAGATCTCGTCCGGGTCCGCCACATCCACCAGGTGATGCGGGACCTGCTCCCTCTCCGCGGCCGTGGGCTTGGCCGTCCCGATGTCCATCCCCCGGTAGACCTGCATCGAATCGGCGTTGATGATCTCGAGGGGAAAAAGGCGCGCGAGAAAGACCGCGGCGGCCGTCTTCCCGGATGCGGTGGGTCCTGACAGGACGATCAGCCGGGTGTCGCTCATGGGGGTCTTACGTGCGGCCGAACATCCGTTTCATCTCCGCGGCGGAGATCTTGACCCAGACGGGACGCCCGTGGGGGCAGCTGTGGGAGGCGATCGCCCGGTCGAGGTCGGAAAGGAGGGAGCGCATCCCCTCCCTTTCGAGCGGCATCCCGGCCCGCAAAGAAGCGTGGCACGCGATGCGCCACAGCTCCCGGTCGGCATCGAAGATCCCCTTCGGCGCGGACCCCTGGGAAAGGAGGAAGTCGCCCAGGTCCTTCCACCAGCTCAGGAGATCGAAATGGCCCAGGATGGCCGGGCCGCCCGAGATCTTGAAGGTATTTTCGCCGACGGACTCGCAAAGGAACCCGACCGCCTCCAGGAATTCCTCGATCTCGGCGCGCTCCCGCTTCCCCGCGCCTGGAAGGGAAACGATCTGCGGCACCAGCCACCGCTGGACGGGCGCGTTCTTTCCGAGGTAGGAGTCCTTCAGCCGGGAGAAGACGATCCGCTCGTCCGCCGCGTGCTGGTCGATGATCACCACTTCCTCCGTCCCTTCGCAGAGGATGTACATCCCCATGAGCTGGGCGACGGGCCGAAGCGATCCGAATCCTGCCCCCCTCTCCGGAACCGGGATCTCTTCGACCGCGTCGGAACGATCCGGGAATCCCGCCGGCTGGCCCTCGAACAGACTGCTCCGGGGAAACCCCGCGGTCCTCGGCTGCAGGGGGGCCCCCGACCGGATCTCGAGGCGCGTCGGGAGAGTGGCGACGGCGGGCTCCGCCGGGATCTCCCCCAGCGCCTCCCCGATCGCGTGGCGGACCAGCTCAAAGAGATCCTTCCCGTAGCGGAAGCGGACCTCCATCTTGGCGGGATGAACGTTCACGTCCGCCTCGGAAGGATCGCATTCCAGGAACAGGTAGATCACCGGCAGGCGGTCGGGGGGAAGGATCCCTCGGTACGCTTCCCGCACGGCGGCGAAGACCCCCTTGTCCCGGAAGTGTCGTCCGTTGACGAAGAAGTGGACCCCGGAGGAGCCGAACCGGGACAGATGGGGAAGCCCGGTCCAGCCGGTGATCCGGAAAAAGGCCGAGGAGAGATGGAGGGGAACGAGGTATTTGGTTCCTTCCCCCGCGTGCCGCTTCGCCCGGTCGAGTCGGGTTTCCCCTCTCTCGTAGGCGGCCTCCGTCCTTCCGTCGCACATCCGGAAGAAGATCCCCTCGCGGGGAATCGCCACGCCGTGAAACACCTCCCACAGATGGGCCATCTCCGTCCGCGGGGTTTTGAGGAACTTCCGCCGGGCGGGGACGTTTCCGAACAGATTCGACACCTCGACCGTCGTCCCGGGGGGCGCCCCGGCCTCTTGCACCGACCGGACCTTCCCTCCCTCCACGACGACCTCCGTGCCGAGGTTCCGGTCGGAAGGCCGGGTGAGAATTCGGAGCCGCGAGACGGAAGCGATCGAAGGAAGGGCTTCTCCCCGAAAACCGTAGGTGACGAGTTTCTGGAGGTCGTCGGCCGAAAAGATCTTGCTCGTGGTGTGCCGGCGGACCGCCGTTTCCGCATCCTCCGCCGTCATGCCGACGCCGTCGTCGGAGACCCGGAGCGAGAAGGGGAAGGCGCCGAAGACCTGCGCCTCGATCCTGCCCGCGGAAGCGTCGACGGCGTTCTCCAGGAGTTCCTTCAGGATGGAGGCCGGCCTCTCGACCACCTCGCCGGCGGCAATCTGGTCGATCACGCCGTCGGGAAGCAGGCGGATCTTGCCCCCCACCGGCTATCTCCTCCCCGGACCGGACCCGCGCATAGCGCCCCGTCGGTGCATGCGCTTCGCCGGCCTTCTCCCGGAAAGACGAATCTCCGCGGGAATTCGGGCTTTCATCCTTAGAAGGAACTCCTCCCGGCGCCTGGCGGTCCCCTTTTCTCCCATGAGGGCGCGCGTGATAATCTTCCCCTCCTCCACCCCGGGCTGGTCGAAGGGGTCTACCCCTGCGCATTCCCCGACGATCGCGGTGACCCACTCCCAGAAATGGAGAAACGCGCCCAGGTGGGCCTCATCCCTCTTCCCCACTTCGATCCGGACGATGGGGCGGCCGGCCTTCCAGAGGGCGCCGATCGTCCCCTCGAACTCGGCGTCGAACAGGTCGCGCAGGGGCCGTTTCCCCAGGACTTCCATCCCGGGGGCGAACCCGAAGGCGGGCACCTTTCCCTTCTCTTTTCCCCCCATCCACCTCACGAAGGTGAAAATCTTGTCCGCGGGGCCATCCTGGTAGAGCTGGACCTGCGAATGCTGGTCGGTCACCCCGACGGCCCGGGCCGGCGTCTGCCCGACGGGGGGAGCAGCGGCCTTCCGCTTCCCCAGGCTCTCCCCCCAGAGCTGCTGCCACCACTCCGCCACACGCTGGAGTCCATCCCCGTAAGTGAACCAGACGTGGACGGGCTTCGGGTTCCCGACCAGGTAGTGGGAGTAGACGGAGGCGGCGACAAGTACCGGGTTCCTTTCCCCCTTCGTCTCCCGGAACGTCCCCTCCATCCACCGGGCTCCCGACAGCAGCTTCCCCACGGAGACCCCCGCCGCGGCCAGCGGGAGGAGCCCGACGGGGGACAGGACGGAGAACCGTCCTCCCACGTTGGGCGGAACGGCGAAGGTAGGAATCCCTTCGGCATCGGCGAACCGGCGGAAAGCCCCCTTGGACGGGTCGGTGATCAGAACCAGGTGTTCCTTCCAGCGTCTGCCGTTGGCTCGCTTCAGCCCCTCGATGGCCAAGGCGAGCTGGACGTTCGTCTCCGCGGTGCCCCCCGACTTGCTGATCGCAACCACCGCGGTGGTCTTCATCGGCTGGGAGCGCAGCAGCGGGAATAATTCGTCCGGATCCACGTTGTCGGCCACCGTCAGACGCAGTCCCTTCCGCGCGCCCTCTCCGCCCACCCCCTCGTAGACGGCCTTCGTTCCCAGCGCCGACCCGCCGATTCCCAGGACGAGCAGATGGGTGAACCGCTTCCGCATTCCCGCGGCATGCCGGGAAAGGGCGCGCACCTCCCGATCGAGAAACGGAAGGCCGGGGAAGCCGATCTCCCCGGCGGCATGCCGGGAGGACAGCTTCCTCGCCGCCCGTTCGGCGCGCCGGAGCGCTCTGCCCATCTGGAACGGGGTGAGCCCCTCCCCGTTCCGGAGGTTCTCTTCGCGCACGAAGGAAAAGTCGAAACGGAAATCGATCCCGCCTGCCATCCCCCCCCCTTTTTCATGGAAGCGGGGCGGGCGGGTGAGCCCGCCCCCGGGATTTCCTACGCTTTCACCTCCTCCCGCGGCATCAGCACGCGGAAGCGGGTATCCATCTTTTTCAATCGTTCCACGATCCCGCCGTACTCGAGCTCGCTGAACGGGAGCATGGCGGGGCCGAAGAAGCCCTGGCGGCGCAGATCCTCGGACTTGGCCGACACCTTGGTCCGCACGTACTCCCAATACGGATGGGCGAACGCGTCCGCGGGCTCGGTCAGCCTGCCGTTCTTGATGCTGAAGGCCAGGCAGGAGACGATCGGCGGGCCGTCGAAGAACGAGGTCCCCGTGTTTTTCGGGACCGGCATGAGCGCCCCGTGATGACTCCCGCGCATGAACCCGGCCACGAAGTGGCCGATGGTGAACGGGGAGAGGACCTCCCCGGTGGCGGGGAAACTCCCCTGGACCCGGACGAGCATCACGGGGTCGTCCTTGCCGGTGTACTTCCCCGCGATATTGTGCAGTCTCGTGGTGGAAACCGCGGCGGCGATCTCCCCCGTGGCCCTCGAGCGGATCGACTCGACGACGAACCGCTCCTGGTCGCGCAGGAGCGCGGCGATGTCGTAGAGGTCCTCCGGGGCGTTCAGATCGATGACCCGGTCGCCGTCGACATGCGCGACGTCCATGATCCGGAACGTGAACCCCCCTCCGATCTTCGGGGAGAGGATGAGGCCCGCGTTGAACATGGGGTCGGCAAAGGAGAGATAGCACGGGAGATTGTAGGCGCCGGGGTCGGTCTTGTCGGCGGCGAAAAGCAAAAACGGCTCGTTCGGCCGCTCCTCGAACTCCATCTCGGCGACGGCGGGGCCCATCCCCTTCACGTTCCCCGAAAAGGAATCCTTCAGAAGGTCCTGACCCGCGCCGTAGAGTCCCTGGGCTTTCGCCACCTCGGTCCCGGCAAGGAACGTGTCCCAGGCGAGCTTGTGGACCCGTTCGTTCAGGACCCCTCCCTGGTGCGACATGAGAATAGCGATGTCGTCGCCGGTATAGCCCACGTGGAAGTCGATCAGCATCCCCTTGCCCTTGTCGGCCACCGTTTTCCGCACCTCGTCGAAAAGCCGGGCGCTTGGTTTGATATGGCCCCCGATGGAACCGATATCTGCCTTGATTACGGACAACGTGATCTTCATCGGCCACCTCCTCTGGATATGGATCCGGCAAAATCGCCTCGATACCATTGCACGAACCGTTCTACTCCCTCTCCGACCGGGATCTTCGGGTCGTATCCGATCTCCGC
>DASUAN010000301.1:0-9145 GCA_035763765.1 Candidatus Deferrimicrobiaceae bacterium | reverse complement strand
CAATTCCGGGCAGATCTGCATCTCCCTCCAGCGGCTGTACGTGCACCGGTCGATCGCCAAGGAGTTCACGAAACGGTTCGTGGAGACCACGGCGAAGCTCAAGGTGGGCAACCCGCTGGACAAGGATTGCGAGGTCGGTCCCATGATCGACGACGGGGAGGCGAAGCGCGCCGAATCGTGGATCAAGGAAGCGGTGGCCGAAGGGGCGAAGGTGCTGATCGGGGGAAAGCGGGAAGGCCGGGTGCTCCATCCGACGATCCTCGTCAACGTCCGGCCCGAGATGAAGGTCATGTGCCAGGAGGCGTTCGCGCCCCTCGTCTCGATCTACGAATACGACACGTTCGAGGACGCCGTGCGGATGGTCGAGGACTCGCCATACGGCCTGCAGGCCGGCGTCTACACGAACGATCTCCGGAAGGCGATGTACGCGGTCGACCGGATCGACGCCGGGGGCATCATGATCAACGACACCTCCATCTTCCGGGTGGACCACATGCCCTACGGGGGGAACAAGATGAGCGGGCTCGGGCGCGAGGGGGTCCGGTTCGCCATCGAGGAGATGACGAACATCAAGATGGTGATGTTCAAGCCGTAGGCAGGCGGTGCAGGGAGGCCGGATATGCGGATCCGCCGGATTCCCGGGAAAGGGATCCTGTGGGAGCACGGGTTCGTGGGATACCTGTTCACCCCCGGGATCAAGGCGAGGAGCGTGCTCTTCGACCAGGATCGGAAGGTCGCGGTCGTTTCGAAAGGGCTGTTCCGGAAGACCGTCCGCGAGATTCCGTTCCGCGGGATCCGGAGGATCCTCCACCGCATCTACGCGCCGATCTATTTTTCCTCGGAGGTCCCCGGCGTGCGGCTCGAGTCCGACTGGTCGGAGATCTCCCTCCTCCTCTCCGACGCGTCCCGGGAGATCCTCTACCAGGAGTACTACATGATCGATAACAAGGGCCGCCCGGGGCGGGGCGCGATCCGCCGCATCCTGGGGATGGCGGAGGACGTCGCGGAGATCACGGACAAGCCGATCCTCATCGACTGGGAGGAGGCGGAGATCTCCCTGGATCTGGGGTCGGAGAAGATCCTCCTGGCCGGGGACCTGATTTCGCCGGCGATGCGGGGGAGGGAGATCCCCTTCCGGGAGGTCGAGGCCGTCCAGGCGGTGAGGGCGGCCCACGGGTACTACGCGGTGTGCATCGCGAGCCGGGATGGGGAATCGTTCCTGACGACGCAGGGGTACGACTCCCATACCTGCCTCCACGACACCACGGAGCTAGTCGCCCGAACGGCGGACCTGCCCTTCCAGAAGGTGGGAAGCATAAGCGGGACGATCCCCGCCGTCGGGAAAAGGTACGCCCCCATCACCCCGTCGATGCGGGGCACCGTCCCGGGAAGGCCGCCCCGGGGGATTTTTTCGCAATCCGATTCCCGTTTCGGAATATCATCTTAGGAAGCCATCGCGCTGCGAACCCCCGGGAAGGGGATCGGGAAAGGAGCCGGGACCGGGTGGAGTTCGAACTTCGGCTTCCCGATGTCGGGGAGGGGGTCGCGGAAGGGGAGATCGTCCGTTGGCTGGTGGCCGAAGGGGCCCCCGTCAAGGAGGATGACCTGCTCGTCGAGGTGCTGACCGACAAGGCGGCGATCGAGATCCCGTCGCCCGTGACGGGAACCCTGTCCCGGATCGTCGCGCAGGCCGGCCAGGTGGTAAACGTCGGAGAAGTGCTGGCCGTTCTCGAGGTTCCGGAAGAGCGGGCGGCACCCGCGGAACGTACGCCGGAGCCTCCCCCCCCGATCGCTCCGCCGGTCGCCCCGGCGGCCCGCCCGGATCGGGGGGAGGTCTTGGCCGTCCCGGCGGTCCGGAAGCTGGCGAAAGATCTCGAGGTGGACCTCTCGGCCGTTCCGGGGACGGGTCCGGAAGGCCGAGTGACCGAGGAGGATGTGCGGAAGGCGGCCCGTCTCCGCGGGGAGGGGGTCGTCTCGGAGGCGGGGCCGGCTCCCGCCGAACCGCGGGCGGACGAGGAGCGCATCCCGTTCCGGGGAAAACGCCGGATGGCGGCGAAGAAGATGGTCCTCTCGAAGTCGACGATCCCCCACGCTCTTCTCGTCGACGAGGCGGACGCCACGAACCTTTTGTCGATGCGGGAGGCCCTCCGGGAGATCGGTGCGAAGGAGGGGGTGAAGATCACAATCCTGCCGTTCCTCGTCCAGTCCGTCGTCGCCGCACTGCGCCTCCATCCGGCGATGAACGCCTCGCTCGACGAGTCGCGCGGCGAGATCGTGCGGAAGAAGCGGTACGACATCGGGATCGCCGTGGACATGGAGGACGGCCTCGTCGTGCCGGTCCTCCGCGATGCCGGGGAGAAGACGGTCGTGGAGCTCGCCCGGGAGATCGAGCGGCTCGCGGAGGGGGCGCGCCGCGGGACTCTTTCCCGCTCCGATCTTTCCGGGAGCACCTTCACGGTCACGAGCATCGGGTCGATCGGGGGGCTGTTCAGCTATCCCGTGATCAACGTCCCCGAGGCGGCGATCCTGGGTGTCCACAAGGTCGTCCGCCGGCCCGTCGTCCGGGAAGGGAAGATCGTCCCGCGCGACATGATGTACCTGAGTCTCTCGTTCGATCACCGGCTGATCGACGGGGGGACGGCCACCCGGTTCCTGAACGACGTGATTCTCCGGATCGAATCGATTTCTCTTTCGTGAGGGGTGACGATGAGGAAGTTCGACCTCGTGGTGATCGGTGCAGGCCCGGGCGGGTACGTGGCCGCGATCCGTGCGGCGCAGCTCGGCCTGAAGGTGGCGGTGGTGGAGAGAGACCGGCCCGGGGGGGTCTGCGTGAACTGGGGGTGCATCCCCTCCAAGTCGATCCTGAAAAGCGCCGACCTGTACCAGCAGATGAAGAACGCCGCGGCGTACGGAATCGTCGTGAAGGGTCTTTCGGTCGACTACCGGGAGGTGATCCGGCGGAGCCGGAAGGTGGCCGAACGGATGTCCAAGGGGGTGGGCTTTCTCTTCCGGAAAAACGGGATCGAGCTGGTCGCGGCGAACGCCGTGGTCTCCTCCCCCACGACGGTAAAGGCGGGAGACGAGGAGATCGGGGCGGGGGCGATCCTGGTCGCCGTGGGGACCGCGGTGCGGGGGCTTCCCGGGATCGAGCCGGACGGAAAGACCGTGCTCACGAGCGACGACGCGCTGGCCCAGGAGGAGATGCCCGGTTCGGTCGTCGTCCTCGGAGGGGGCGCGGTGGGCGTCGAGTTCGCCTACATCTATCGCACCTTCGGGGCCGAGGTGACGATCGTCGAGATGGAGGACCAGCTTCTCCCCCGCACGGATCGGGAGGTGGCCAGGGAGCTGGAGAAGTCGTTCCGGAAGCAGGGGATCCGGGTGCTCACCTCCGCCCCGGCGAAGGCGCTCGACAAGGCGGCGGGGACGCTGACCGTGACCAGGGAGGGCAAGGAGGAGAAGGTTTCCGCCGGGAAGTTTCTCGTCGCGGTCGGAAGGAAGCCGTTGACGGAGGGTCTCGGGCTCGAGGCGTGCGGCGTCCGGCTGGAGAAGGGGTACGTCCAGGTGGACGCCTCTTTGCGCACGTCGTGCCCGACGATCTACGCGATCGGGGACGTCATCGGCGGGATGCTGCTGGCCCACGAGGCGTCCGCGGAAGGGGTGGCGGCGGCGGAGATCATCGCGGGGCGCGAGACCCGTCCGCCCGACCGGGACCGGATCCCGGCCTGTATCTTCTGCCAGCCCGAGGTGGCCACGGTGGGCCTTTCCGAGGAAGAGGCGAAGCGGAGGGGGATCGCCGTCAAGGTGTCGAAGTTCCCCTTCACGGCGCTGGGGAGGGCGGTGGCTTCGGGGCACACGGAGGGGTTCGTCAAGATGGTGGCGGAAGAGCGGTACGGGGAAGTCATCGGGTGCCATATAATAGGACACGGCGCGTCGGACCTGATCGCCGAGCTCGGGCTGGCGCGCACGCTCGAGGCGACGTTCCACGAGATCGGCCGGACCGTCCACGCCCACCCGACCCTTCCGGAAGCGATCCGGGAAGCGGCGCTCATGCTGGGCGGCGAGGCGATCGACATCTGACCTTGCGCGCGGAGGCCCCATGACCGAGCAGAAGGAGCGGGAACTCTATTTCTGGCTTCGCCTCATCCGGGAGTTCGAGGACCGCGTCTCCGCCCTCGACAAGCAGGGAAAGATCCAGGGCGGCGTCTACTCCGGGAAGGGACAGGAGGCCGTCACCGTGGGGGTCTGCCACGAACTGCGCCCCGACGACTGGATCTTCCCGCTGCACCGGGACCTCGGGGCCTTCCTCGTCAAGGGGGCGGACCCGAACCGGCTGATGGCGCAGATCTTCGGCCGGAGGGACGGGTTCTCGAAGGGGAAGGACTCCTTCCTCCACGGGGGCGACTTCTCCAACGGCATCTTCGGCGCCACCTCGATGCTCGGCTCCACGCTCCCGGTCGCCGTGGGGACGGCGTACAAGTTCAGGATCCGGAAAGAGGACCGGGTGGCGATCGCCTTCTTCGGCGAGGGCGCGAGCAGCCGGGGGGACGTGCACGAGGCGATGAACTTCGCCGGGATCTACAAGCTCCCCGTCGTGTTTCTCTGCGAGAACAACTTCTACGCGTACTCGACCCCCAACGAACTGCAGTTCGCGGTGGAGGACGTGGCGGACCGTGCCGTCGGGTACGGCTTCAAGGGGGACGTCTGCTCGGGGAACGACCTCCATTCCGTCGTCAAGGCGGCCCGGAAGGCGATCGACCGGGCCCGGAAGGGGGAAGGGCCGACGTTCCTCGAGTGCAAGACGTACCGGTACCACGGGCACTCCGAGCACGACCGGGCCACCTACCGGAGCGAGGAGGAGCTGATCACCTGGGAGAGCCGGGATCCGATCGAGCGGTGGGAGGTCTACCTCGGGAAGCGAAAGTACGACATCGCCGCGATCCGCGAGGAGGTCGGGGCGAGGGTGAAAAAGATCGTCGACGACGCGGTGGCGTTCGCGGAGGCAAGCCCCGTCCCGGAGGGCCCGGAGGCGATGGAAGACCTGTACGCCAACCCGATTCCGGAGGAGTGAAGCGATGCCGGTCACCTACATCCAGGCGATCAACCAGGCGATGCACGAGGAGATGGCGCGGGACGAGAACGTGATGCTTCTCGGGGAGGACGTCGGGGTTCTGGGGGGGGCCTTCAAGGCGACCGAGGGGCTCCTCGACCGGTTCGGCGCGGAGCGCGTGGTGGACACCCCCATCTCGGAGATCCTGATCATCGGGGCCGGCGTGGGGCTCGCGATCCAGGGGATGCGCCCGATCCTGGAGATGCAGTTCATCGACTTCATCTCGTGCGGGTTCGACCAGATCGTCAACATGGCGGCGACGCTTAGGTACCGGCACGGCGGGCAGACGGACTGCCCCATCGTCATCCGGGGTCCGTGCGGCGCGGGGGTCCACGGCGGGCTGTACCATTCCCAGAACCCGGAGGCCTGGTTCTTCCACGTTCCGGGATTAAAGATCGTGGCGCCGTCGACCGCCTACGACGCGAAGGGGCTGCTCAAGGCCGCCGTCCGGGACGACGACCCGGTGATCTACCTCGAGCACAAGTTCCTCTACCGGCGGATCAAGGAGGACCTCCCGGAAGACGACTACGTCGTCCCGATCGGGAAGGCGGCCCTCCGCAAGGAGGGTCGGGACCTCACCGTGATCACCTACGGGGTTCCGGTCCACGCGGCGGTGAAGGCCGCCAAGGACATGGCCTCCGAGATCGACATCGAGGTGATCGACCTTAGGACGCTGCTCCCGCTCGACTGGAAGACGATCCGGGAGTCGGTGAAGAAGACCGGCAAGGCGCTCATCGTCCACGAAGCGCGCCTCACGGGCGGGATCGGCGGAGAGATCGCGGCCCGCATCGCCGAGGAGCTCTTCGAATCCCTCGACGGGCCGGTGATGCGGCTCGCCTCGAAGGACACGCACAACGCCTTCGCGGGCCCCATGGAGGAGTACATCATCCCCAACCAGGAAAAGGTGACGGAAGCCATACGAAAGCTTGCCGCCTATTGACCGGTTCCGGCCGCCGGGCCGGAATGGGAACGGGCCGAAAGGGGAACGACCGATGCGCGTGGACGTCATCATGCCCCAGCTCGGGGAGAGCGTGGTCGAGGGGGTCATCGTGAAGTGGCTGGTGAAGGCGGGGGACGCCGTCGACAAGGACCAGCCGCTCCTCGAGATCTCCACGGACAAGGTGGACGCGGAGATCCCCTCCCCGGCCGCGGGAACGATCGTGGAGATCCTGGCGCAGGAGGGGGACACGGTCCCGATCCAGGAGGTCCTCTGCCGGATCGAAACGGAGAAGGCGGCGGCCGCCCCGCCCCCGGAACCGCCTCCCCAGAAGTGGGACGAGGAGGAGGAAGGGTTCCCCGGGGCGATGGCCCGAAGGACGGGCCCGCCCATTCCGGTGTCGCCCCGGGCCGAACCTTCGAGGGAGGCGCCGAAGCCCGCGCCGCCGCCCGAGAGGGAGGTGCCGAAGGTGCGCATCTCCCCGGTGGTGGCGAAGATGGCCGCGGAGTATGCACTCGACGTCACGCAGATCCCGGGAACGGGGATCGAAGGCCGGGTGACGAAGAAGGACGTGGAGGAGTACCTCGCCCGGCGGGAGGAAGGAGCCGCCCCGGCCCTGCCGCCGAAGGCGAAACCCGCGCCGGCTCCTCCGCCGCCCAAGGCGAAGCCCGCTCCCCCCGCGCCCCCGCCGGGGGCGAAGGTCACCCCGGAGGGGGACCAGGTGATCCCGTTCTCACCGATCCGGAAGATGATCGCCGAGCACATGGTGATGAGCAAGCGCACCTCCCCGCACGTCCACATCTTCGCCGAGGTGGACGTGAGCAAGGTGGCGGCGTTCCGGGCCGAGAAGAAGAAGGAAGGGGTCTCCCTCACATACCTCCCGTTCGTCATCTGGGCGGCGGTCGAGGCGATCCGCGAGTTCCCGGTCATCAACGCCCAGGTGGTGGGCGAGACCACGGTCCTCAAGAAGGCGATCCACATCGGGGTCGCCGTGGACACGGACAGGGGCCTCATCGTCCCCGTCATCCGGAATGCCGACGAGAAGTCGCTGCTGGGGCTCTCCAAGGCCGTGGAGGACTTCGGGGCGAGGGCGGCGGCGAAGAAGATCCTCCCGGACGAGCTGTCCGGCGGGACCTTCAGCGTCACCAACCCGGGTCTCAAAGGGAACCTCTTCGGAACGCCGATCATCAACCAGCCGCAGGTGGCCATCCTGCGGATGGGGCAGGTCGTCAAGCGGCCCGTCGTGATCGAGGTGGACGGGGAGGATGCCATCGTCATCCGACCGATGATGTATCTCTGCATGGCCTACGACCACCGGATCATCGACGGCGTGACCGGGAACAGCTTCCTCTTCCGCGTCCGGGAGATCCTCGAGGCGGGGGAGTTCTGCCTGTAACCCGAAGGGGGCGATCCGCGTGGACACCGTCTGGCTCGGCTGCGTGGAGTACGGGCGGGCGCTCGACCTGCAGCTGTCCTACGTCGACCGCCGCGCGCGGGGGGAGACCAAGGACACGCTCCTTCTCCTCACTCACCCCCACGTCTACACGTTCGGCCGCAACGGCGACCAGGCCAACCTGCTGATGCCCGAGGAGGCGCTCCGCAAGGAAGGGATCTCCGTGGAGCGGGTCGGCCGCGGGGGCGACGTGACGTACCACGGCCCCGGCCAGCTCGTCGGGTACCCCATCGTTCTCCTTGTTCAACCCGACCTGCACCGGTTCGTCCGCTGCCTCGAGGCCGCGCTGATCGAGGCCCTTCAGGCATTCGGGGTCCCCTCCGGCCGGATCGAGGGATTGACCGGCGTGTGGGCGGGGGGGAAAAAAATCGCCTCCATCGGCGTGGGCGTCAGGCGGTGGGTCACCTACCACGGTTTCGCGCTGAACGTGACGACCGACCTGTCCTATTTCCGGCGGATCAACCTCTGCGGGCTCAAGGACCGCGAAGCGACGTCGATGGCCGAGATCACGGGGAGGGATTTCCCGCTGGAAGAGGTCGGCAAAACGGTGGCGGAATGCTGCGGACGCCACCTGCGGGGGTTCTCGTGAGCAGGCCGCAGTCCATGGCACGCCCCCCGTGGCTCACCGTCCGCGCCCCGTCCGGGGAAAGCGTCTCCCGCGTTGCGGAGGCCCTTCGTCGGCACGGCCTTACGACCGTGTGCCGCGAGGCGCGGTGCCCGAACGTCGGGGAGTGCTGGGGAGAGGGGACGGCCACCGTCCTTATCCTGGGAAATGCCTGTACGCGGGGGTGCGCCTTCTGCAGCGTCGCATCCGGGCCGCCGGCCCCGGCCGATCCGACCGAGCCGGCGCGGGTCGCGGCGGCGGCAGAGGAGCTTTCGTGGCGGCACGTGGTCGTGACCTCGGTGACGCGGGACGATCTGCCCGACGGGGGGGCAGGACAGTTCGCGAGGGTGGTCGAGGAGCTGCGGGCGCTGGCGTCCCCGCCGGCGGTGGAGCTCCTCGTGCCGGATTTCCGGGGGGATCGGTTCGCCCTCGCGACGGTGGTCGCCGCCCGGCCGGACGTCCTCGCCCACAACGTGGAGACCGTCCCGCGTCTCTACCCGCGGGTGCGACCCCGGGCGTCCTACGAACGGTCCCTCGGGCTTCTCTCCGCCGCGCGCGCGATGGCCCCCGACCTTGCGCTCAAATCCGGGCTTCTAGTCGGCTTCGGGGAGACAAGGGCGGAGGTCGTCCAGGTGATGAAGGACCTTTATGCGACGGGCTGCCGGTCGGTCACCCTGGGGCAGTATCTTCCTCCGTCGCGGGATCACCTTCCGGTCCGGGAGTATCTCGCCGTCGAGGATTTCGAGGCGCTGGGCGAGGCCGCGCGGGCCATCGGGTTTCAACGGGTCGCTTCCGGGCCGCTCGTTCGCAGCTCCTACCGGGCGGGATCGTAGGATGCCGCCGTGGAACGTCGTGGTCACCTGCCGCCGCAACGGCGAGCGGGGCGCGGTCAAGGAACTGAGGTTCTTCGGGCGGTTCCGCACGATGGGATTCCGCGACGTCCTCGTGGGGAACGTGGACGACCGCACGCGGTTCCTCGAGGAGCTTCGCAAGGGCAAGGAGGTCCGGGACCCGGTCTGGAGGTACATCGTCCGCGTGATCCCG
>DASUAN010000300.1:0-2687 GCA_035763765.1 Candidatus Deferrimicrobiaceae bacterium | reverse complement strand
AGGAACGTCCCCCCGAGCGGCGGCAGGTGGGCGGACATGTACTCGGGGATATCGTTCTGGGGAGTGATCGGATAACCGTAGTAGAAGCGGCACCCCGCGGCGATGGCGCCGACGCAGATCGCCTCGTTTCCCTTCATCAGCTCCCTGCGGACCCCCGAGGCCGTCTCCGTCATCGCCACACCTGGATGCAGACGTCGGGGCAGAACTCGGCGCAGGTTGCGCAGCCCGTGCAGTCTTCGGGACGAGCGAATACCGCCGCGGCGTATCCCTGCCGGTTGATCCGGTTTCCCATCTCGATGCAGTTTCTCGGGCAGGCCGGGACGCACAGCTCGCAGGCCTTGCACCGTTCGAAGTCGATCTCGATCCTGCCCGTGGCTTTTGCGGCGGTTGTCTTCATGGGTTCCTGTCCGCCATCATTCGTATTTCGGCTTGAACTCGAAATAATGCGTCGTATCGATGTAGCGCACCGTCCGGGATTTCGACCGCATGACGACGGAATACGTGTTCGCCCCGCCGCTGAAGAACCGGACCCCCTTCAGGAAATCCCCGAAGGTGACGCCGGTCGCCGCGAACATCACCTCGGAGCGGGCGAGGTCTTCCAGCCGGTAGACCCGGTTCACGTCCTCTATCCCCATGGCCTTGGCGCGTTCCGCCTCTTCCTTGTTCCGGAACCTGAGGATCCCCTGGAAATCGCCTCCGAGACATTTGAGCGCCGCCGCCGCCAGAACCCCCTCGGGTGCCCCTCCGGTCCCCATCAGGACGTCGACGCCGGATCCCTCCTTGGCGGTCGCGATGGCGCCCGCCACGTCCCCGTCGCCGATCAGCTTGATCCGCGCCCCTGCGGCCCGGCACTCCCGGATCAGTTCCTGGTGTCTCGGCCGGTCGAGGATCACGACGCACAGGTCCTCGATGTACGCCTTGAGGGCCTTTGCGATGCTTCGAAGGTTCTGGGTCGGAGTGGCCGTGATGTCGATCGCCCCCTTGGCTTGGGGGCCGACCGCCAGTTTCTGCATGTAGGTGTCGGGGGCGTGCAGGAACCCCCCCTCCTCCGCGATCGCGACGACGGCCAGGGCGTTGTTTCCCCCCGTAGCGACGATGGTGGTCCCCTCCAGGGGGTCGACGGCGATGTCGACGCGCGGAGCGTCGGACGCTCCAACCTCCTCTCCGATGAAGAGCATCGGGGCCTCGTCCCGCTCCCCCTCGCCGATCACGACCCGGCCCTTGAACTGGACGGCGTTGAAGGCGCTGCGCATCGCCTGGACCGCTGCCTGGTCCGCCGCGATATTGTCCCCCCGCCCCATGAGTCTCGCCGCGGCAAGGGCAGCCGCCTCCGTCACCCGAACCACCTCAAGCGCCAGGTTTCTTTCCACGGTTCCTCCCTTCGGTGAAATGGTGTTTCCCCAGTCCCGTTTTCACGAGAAACGGTTCCGGCACGCGGACGATCTTCCCGTCCGCGTCGGTGAATGCATGCACGGTCGACCCGTCGGCCAGAAGGCCGCCGTCTTCCCTCTCGATCCGGTATCCGAAAGAGATGCTCGCCCGCTTGAACCCCTTCACTTCCGCGAATATCGCGAGAAGGTCGTCGTAGCGCGCCGGCGAGAGATACCGGATGGCGGCCTCCGTGACCGGAAGGTGGACCCCGCTCCCGGTCAGGTCCCGGTACGCCATCCCCAGCCTTCGCAGAAGCTCCACGCGCCCCGTTTCGAACCACTTCAGATAGTTCGCGTAGTACACGATCCCCATGGCGTCGGTATCCGCGAAAAGCACCCGGACCGTTGCGACCCGTTCCATCGCGTGCTACGCGACTTTTCCCGCGAGGAGGTAGCCGATGAGGCGCGTCCCGGAGTCCAGGAACTGCCTTGTGGCCCTCGCATCCGCTTCGGTATATCTCCTTCCCGGAAAGGAGGACAGGCCGGCGGGGGTGGGGTAATAAAGGAAGGGCACCGGCTCCTGGGAATGGGTCCGGATCGCCACCGGGGTCGGATGGTCGGGCAAAATCAGAATGGCCAGATCTCCCTCGTTCCGGGCCCGCGCGAGGATGGGCCCGACCATCTCCTCGTCGATCCGCTCGATGGCCCGGACCTTCTCCTGGGCGTTCCCGTTGTGACCCGCCTCGTCCGGAGCCTCCACGTGGATCAGGACGAAGTCCTTGGTGTCCAGCTCCCGGAGGGCATATTCGGCCTTCCCGCGGAAGTTCGTGTCGGTGTACCCCGTGGCGCCGGGGACGCTTACCACCTCCAGCCCGGCGTAGATCCCGATCCCCCGGATGAGGTCGACCGCCGCCACGACCGAGCCCGCGATGCCGTATCGCTCCCGGAACGTTTCCATCCTGGGCGCTTTTCCCTGGCCCCACAGCCAGATGGAGTTCCCCGGCAGCTTCCCGTCCCGGGTCCTCTTCCGGTTCACGGGATGGTCGGGGAAGATCTCTCGCGAGATCTCCATGAGTTCCAGCAAAATCTCCGCGCCTTCCCCTTTCGGGAGGAATTCGGTGATGTTCTTCCCATGGATATCGTGGGGGGGGGTCGTCTCGAGGGCGTCGTTGCCGTTCGGCCATACCATGAGGTGCCGGTAGCTCACCCCGGGGTAGAAACGAACGTTCCGGTCCACGACTCTCGCCTGGAGCGCCCGCAGAAGTTCTGCGGCCTCCCCGGTGCTGATGTGTCCGGCGGAAAAATCCTCCATCTCCG
>DASUAN010000299.1:0-4989 GCA_035763765.1 Candidatus Deferrimicrobiaceae bacterium | reverse complement strand
ATCCGCCCCGATCGTCAGGAGAAGATCGGCGTTCTCGATCCGGTAATGGGGCACGTCGCGTTCCCCGAAAAGGAGCCCGTTGGCCTCTTTCACCGCGGCATGGGAGAAGACCTCGAACTCGGGAAGCCTCTCGATCCCGAGTTTGCCGCAGAACGTCCCGATCAGACGGGAGAGGGAGCCGGTCGTCCTCCCGGACAGGTACAGGTTTTTCCGCCTGGCGCCGCGGGAAGCGGCGAGGGCATCCGAAACGAGGGAGAACGCCTTTTCCCAGGAGATCTCCTGGAATTTCCCCGCGCCGTTTTGGAGCATGGGGCTTGCGATCCGCCCCGGGTGATAGAGGCGGGTGAGGGAGGCCTGCCCGCGGACGCACAATCCTCCGTCGTTCACGGGATGCCCCGGGGCGCCCTCGAGCTTGATCGGCCACCCTTCCCGCAGTTTGACCGAGAGGCCGCAGCCGGCGGGACACTCGGTGCAGGTGGAGGGGGAGTACCTCGCCTCCCCGGGGATGATCCCCTCCTCCGGGGGCAGAATGGAGGAAACGAATCGGTTCCGCTGGCCGCCGGATTCGCAGGAAGAGAACAGGGAGGAGCCCGTCAGCACCCCCAAGACCCGCAGGAAATCCCGTCGCTTCATCCCCCGATCCCCCTACTTGTGACAGGTGGCGCAGTCCCGGGGCGCCCCCCGGACCCGGTGGCAGGAAACGCACCACCCCATCGTCAGCGAGCCGACCCTTCGGATCTTTTTCATCGCGCCGACCTTCCCGTGGCATTCCGAACAGTCCACCCCCGCCTTGACATGCCTCTTGTGGGAAAAGTAGACGTGTTCCGGAAGGGAGTAGACCCGCACCCATTCCACGGGCCGGTTCTCTTCGTAATGCCGGGTGAGTTTTTTGATCTCGTCCCTCTCCGTCGCGATCGCCCGGTGGCACGACATGCACGTTTCCAGGGGAGGAGCGCCCGCGTGCCTCGACCGGTCTACGAAGAGGTGGCAGAAATTGCAGGGCAGGTTGAGCGTCGTCACGTGGATCGTGTGGGGAAAGGCGATCGGCTGGTCCGGGGCCAGCCCCGCCCGATACCAGGAATATCCCAGGGCCGCCGTGAGGAGAAGGCACAGCCCGAAATACCCCGATACGGCAATGAGGATTGTCGGCTTTCTCGGATTCACGAGGAGCCGCCCCGCGAAATCCGGTCGATCAGGTATCTTGCGACCGCATCGATCTCTTCCTCGGGAAGACCCAGCTTCGGCATGGACGGATAGTCCGGGTTCACCTTCCCCGGGTTCCGGAGGAAGTCTTTGAGCTTCTCGACGTCCCCGCCGTACTTCGGAACCACCTCGCCCAGCGGCGGACCGACCACTTTCATGTCGAACCGGTGGCAGCCGGCGCAGACCGATTCGAACACCGCCTTCCCCCGGTCCTCCGCCGTCTTCCCGGCTCCGGCGGGTTCCTCGCGGGGCTTCTGCGGCGCAGGTTCCGCCTCCGCGGCCTTTGCCTGCATCGAAAGGAGCGCGATCCGGTCCTGGTAGGCGTTTCCGACCGCCGCGTGGTCGTGCACGAGGATCGCGAGAAAGATCAGGACATAAAGGGCAAGCACCCGCGCGCCCGGCCCGCCTTCCTCCGTTCCGGAGGCGAGGGAGAGGATCACGCAGACCCCGAGAGAGAGCAGAAGGACGACGGCCGACGTCGCGAACACGACCGCGGAAAGCGCGATCGCCGGGAGGGTGATCAGGTCGAAGAGAACGAACACCGGGAGGGAAAGGGCCGCAAGAAACGCAAGGGTTGCGCCGCAATCGCGGACGAATCCCCGGTACGCGGCATCCGTCCCCGACGGTTCCTCCCGCGACCTTCCGCCCCAGAAAAGAATCACCCCGCCCGTCATCCCGAAAAAGAACGCGAGGAACAGAAGAAACTTCACGACGGCGTTCCAGGAGAGGAGAAAACGGATCTGCTTCTGGAGCAGGGGAAGTTTCTCCGGGTCGAAGAGAATCCCGTACCCGTTGGAAAAGAGGAAGAAGGCGAGGACCACCGCCAAAAGACCTGCGATCCCGGTTTCGATATGGAACGGGGGAAGGTCCGGCGCGCGGTCCCAGGCCGCCCGGTACAGGTGAAGGAGTACGATGCCGACGACCAGGATCCCGAGGATGGCGGACCAGAAAGGCCACGGCAGGGGGGTGGCCTCGAAGAGAATCCGCGCGTAGACGAACCAGACGAGCATCAGGGGGATGAGCCCGAACATGAAAAGGGCCGGCTTGCCGATCAGGACGGTCTCCATCAGCTCCTTCGAGAAGCGCCGGAAAGCGGGGTCCCCCTTCTCCTTCCCGAGGAAGTTCATCAGGAGGGAGACGGTCGACCCCCCGATCAGGTACCCGATGACGGGGAGGTGAACGAGCAGGACGAGGAACAGGCCGTACCGGAGCAGGGTATAAAACTCGGTGGAAAGCGGTTGGAGATTCCCCCAGGAGGGCATGGGAGACCCTTTCTCCGATCGAGGTCGCCAACGAAACGGGAACCGCAGGGACCGTATTCGTCCCCTGGCCGATACGGTCCGGCCCGGGCGGGCAGATCGCCCGGGGCAACGAACCCCGTGAAAAGAAATTCGCGTTTATCTACTATAGGATAAACTTTCCGTGGCGTTCAAATTTTTTCTCCTCCCCGGCGAATCGGCCGGGGACGCCGGTTCATCTTCCTTCGGGCGCAACCGGGATGAACCGGCCGGTACCGCCCAAGGAGCTCTTCATGTGCCGCATGCTGGCCTACGCCTCGCAGAAACCGACGGACATCGCGCCGTTTCTCTCCCACCTCGCACGGCTCTGCGCCCGAGGGAACCTGGTGGACGGTTGGGAGAGACGCCCGGGCGGGAACCACCCGGACGGGTGGGGGATCGCGTTCCGCGAGAAGGGAAAGACCCGGCTGCACCGCAGCGGGCAGCCCGCCTCCGCCGACCCCCGGCTGGCCGGGATGCGGGGAAGGGCCGACCGGTTTCTCGGGCACGTGCGGTACGCCTCGGACGTCAAGACGGTCAACGCCGACAACGCCCATCCGTTCCTCCTTTGCGGGATCGCACTCGCCCACAACGGAACGTTCAAGGGGCGGATCGGGCGGGAAGCGAAACGACGCAAGGTGAGCGACACGCTCGTCTTCCTCGAACATCTCGCGGACGCCTGGAAACCCAGGACCCTTGCCGGACTTCGGAAGGCGCTGTCGGGCCTTCTGGGAGACGCGGGCCTGGTGGGGAGATACTCCGCCGCGAACATGCTGATTGCGGCCGGGGAGGCGACTTTCGCCCTTCGGAAGTTCCGGAAACGTCCGGGCTACTATACCCTCTACCTCCGAACGGAGCCCGGCCGGGTCACCGTGGCGAGCGAACCCCTCGACGACGCGCCGGACTGGCGCCCCCTCCGCAACGGGGAACTCGTCGAACTTCGTCTTCCCTCTCCCCGGTCCCTGCTTCTTGCGGAGGCGGAGTGACCCGGCCATGGCGGGACCCGTCGACCTCCGATCCGACACGGTGACCCTCCCCTCCGCGGGGATGCGGAAGGCGATGGCCCGCGCGAAGGTCGGCGATTCGCAGCGGGGGGAGGACCCTTCCGTGCGGGCGCTGGAAGAGCATGCGGCGTCCCTGTTCGGCCGGGAAGCGGCCCTCTTCGTCCCCTCCGGGACGATGGGGAACCTGGTTTCGGTGGCGTCGTGGACCCGGCCGGGAGAGATCGTCGTCGCCTCCTCGGCCTCCCACATCGCGGGGCGCGAGGGGCCGGGGATCTCCAACCTGGCCTCCGTCGTGATCCTGGGGATCGACGCCCCCGGAGGGATCTTCACGGCGGACGACGTCTCCGAGGCGATCGCGGAAGCCCCGCTGCACAGCCGGGGAAAGGTCCGCCTGGTGGCGGCGGAGAACACCCACAACGCGGGCGGGGGGACGATCTTCCCCCTTCCCTCCCTTCGGCGGATCCGGAGGCTCTGCCGCAAGGCCGGCATCTTCGTCCACATCGACGGATCCCGGATCTTCAACGCCTCGGTCGCCTCGGGGGTGCCGCCCGCGGAGTACGGAAAGACGTGCGACTCCCTGATGTTCTGCCTGTCCAAGGGGCTGGGGGCGCCCGTCGGTTCGGTCGTCGTCGGCTCCCGGGACTTCATCAAGGAGGCGACGGGCGTGGGATTGCGCGTGGGCGGAGGGATGCGCCAGGCCGGCATCGTCGCCGCCGGCGGGCTCTACGCCCTGCGGCACAACATCGAACGGCTGGCTAAGGACCATGAGAACGCGCAGGCGCTCGCCCGGGGGCTCGCGGAGATCCCCGGGGTCGACGTGATCAACCTCCCCGTGGAAACGAACATCGTCCTGTTCCGGTGGCAGATGCCCACCCTGTCCCTGCCCGATTTCCGGGAGGCGCTGCGCAAGGAGGGCGCTCTCGCGGACGACCGGGCGTTTCCGCTCTTCCGCGCGGTCACGCATCTCGGGGTGGGGGAAAAGGAGATCGCCCGGGCCGTTCGGGCGTTCCGTCAGGTCTTCGGGCGGGCGGCCGGACCGAAAACCGCGGTCCGGCGCTAGTGGGACCGTTCCTTCGAGCCGCGGGCGATGTCCTCGGCCACTTCGCCCACCGTCTGTTTCATCATCCGGTCCTTGATCTTCTTCGGGCTGTCGCCCGGGGAGGGCATCTTGGAGACCCAGTTGCTCCCCTTGCGGATGAACCCGCCGCCGCCGCCGACCTGCCTCGTGACCTTCCCGCCGCAGTACGGGCACTTCGCCAGTTCCGGATCCGTCATCCGCTGCTCCTTCTCGAACTCCCCGCACGTTTTGCAAAGGTACTCGTAGGTCGGCACGTCGCCCCCCCTTCGGATCGATTCGAACCGTGGACATTATCGCACGAACCCGGTGCCGCCGCCACCCGCAATGGCACGGGGAATGCCCCTGCGGCCCGGTTACCTGAACGCCGGCGACTGGGACCCTAGGCGATGCGGGGGGGGTCGGCGAGGCGGCCTGTGGAGCGAGGAAC
>DASUAN010000298.1:0-4273 GCA_035763765.1 Candidatus Deferrimicrobiaceae bacterium | reverse complement strand
AGTAGCCGGGGGGACGCGGGAGGTCCGGCTGCGGGTTCGCCGCTGGAGGCAAGAACCGGTTTCTGGAGGTCGGAATGCGAAGGGTAGTCGTCACGGGCCTGGGGGCAGTCACGCCGCTGGGGATCGGTGTGGGGCCCACATGGGAAGCGATCCTTGCCGGCAGGTCGGGGGTGGGCCGGATCACGAAGTTCGATCCGTCGGATTTCCCGACCACGATTGCCGCCGAGGTCAAGGAGTTCGTGCCCGAAGATTTTATCGACCGGAAAGAGATCAAGCGGATGGACCCCTTCATCCACCTGGCCATGGCGTCAACCCATTTTGCGATGGTCGACTCCGGGTTGACGATCGACGAGGGGCTGGGGCCGCGCGTCGGCGTGTATATGGGCAGCGGGCTGGGGGGCCTCTCGACGCTGGAGCGGTACCATCAGGCCTATCTCGAGGAAGGGGTTCGGAAGATCAGTCCGTTCTTCATCCCGATGCTCATCTCCAATCTCGCCCCTGGGCATATCGCGATCCGGTACGGTGCGAAGGGGCCGAACATCACGACGACCACCGCGTGCGCCGCGTCGAGCCACGCCATCGGGGAAGGGATGCTGGCGATCCGGCGGGGAGTCTGCGACGCGGTGATCGCGGGCGGATCCGAGGCGACGATCACCCCCATGGGGTTGGGAGGGTTCTGCGCGATGAAGGCCCTCTCCACGCGCAATGGCGATCCCGCCCGCGCATCGAGGCCGTTCGACAAGGACCGGGACGGATTCGTCATGGGGGAGGGGGCCGCGATGCTCATCCTCGAGGAGCTCGAGTTCGCGAGGAGGCGGGGGGCGAAGATCTATGCCGAGCTGTGCGGCTACGGCGCTTCGGGGGACGCGCACCACGTCACGGCCCCCGCGCCGGGCGGGGAAGGGGCCGTGCGCTGCATGCAGGCCGCGCTCTCCGATGCGCACGTGGGCCCCGGGGAGGTCGATTACATCAATGCCCACGGGACGTCCACTCCGTACAACGATGCCTACGAAACGACGGCGATCAAGACCGTGTTCGGGGAACACGCGTGGAAACTGATGGTGAGTTCCACGAAATCGATGACCGGGCACCTCCTCGGGGCGGCCGGCGCCCTCGAGGGAGTCTTTTCCATCCTGGCGATTTCCGAGGGGGTCGTTCCTCCGACGATCAATTACGAGACGCCCGACCCCGAGTGTGACCTGGACTATGTCCCCAACGAGGCGCGCCGGGCGAACGTCCGGTATGCCCTCTCCAACTCGTTCGGCTTCGGAGGAACGAACTCGTGCCTTCTCTTCGGGAGGTTTTCGGGGTAGGGCGATGACGGGAAAGGTCCTTTCCGTGGTTCTGGCGTCGGACCACGCCGGGGTCGAGACACGCAAAGGCATCGGGCGGGAGCTTCTCGCCTGGGGATTCGGGGTCGAGGACCTGGGTCCCGAAACGGCCGATCCCGTCGATTATCCGGAGTACGCCGAGGCGGTGGCGGAGCGCATCTCCCGGGGGGACGCACGGTTCGGCGTGCTGGTCTGCGGGACCGGGATCGGGATGTCGATCGCCGCGAACCGGTTTCCCGGCGTCCGGGCCGCCCTCCTGTACGACGAATTCGCGGCGAGGCACGCCCGGAGGCACAACGACGCCAACGTAGCGGTATTCGGGTCCCGCACCATGACGCTCGCGGAGGCCGTCTCCCGGCTGAGAATATTTCTCGCGGAGCCATTCGAGGGGGGGCGCCACGCCGTCCGGCTGGAGAAGATCCGACGGATGGAAAAACAGATGGGCCGGGAGGCCTGAAGGAGGATCCGAGGCATGTCGTTCCTGAAGACCGTCGATCCCGAAATCTACGAGGTGATCCGCAAGGAGACCGAGCGACAGGCCTTCGGGCTGGAGCTGATCCCCTCGGAGAATTTCGTGAGCGAGGCGGTTCTCGAGGCCACCGGTTCCGTGCTGACGAACAAATATGCGGAGGGGTATCCCGGAAAACGGTATTACGGCGGGTGCGAGTTCGTCGACCAGGCGGAGGAACTGGCGATCGAGCGGGCGTAGAAGCTCTTTGGCGCCGAACACGCGAACGTTCAGCCCCATTCGGGGTCGCAGGCGAACATGGCCGTCTATCTCGCCGTGATGGAGCCGGGGGACACGATCCTCGGGATGAACCTGTCCCACGGCGGGCACCTCACCCACGGAAGCCCCGTGAACTTCTCGGGCAAGCTGTTCAAGGTGGTGTCGTACGGCGTCCGCCCCGACACGGAGACGATCGACTTCGACCAGGTCCGGGACCTGGCGCTTGCGCACCGTCCGAAGCTGATCGTCGTGGGGGCGTCCGCCTATCCGAGGATCATCGAATTCGAACCCTTCCGGAAGATCGCGGACGAGGCGGGGGGCATGGTGATGGCGGACATCGCCCACGTGGCCGGTCTCGTCGCGGCGGGGCTGCACCCCAACCCCGTCCCCCACTGCGAATTCGTGACCACGACGACCCACAAGACGCTCCGGGGGCCGAGAGCGGGGATGATCCTGTGCCGGGAAGAGATGGCGAAGAAGCTCAACTCCTCGATCTTTCCGGGGACCCAGGGGGGGCCGCTGATGCACGTCATCGCCGCGAAAGCCGTCGCGTTCAAGGAAGCGATGACCCCCGAGTGGAGGGAGTACCAGGCCCGGATCATCCGGAACGCGAAGGCCCTGGCGGCGACCGTCATGAACCGGGGATTCCGGCTGGTTTCCGGGGGTACGGACAACCACCTGATGCTCGTGAACCTGAGGGAAACCCCCCTGACGGGGAAGGATGCGCAGGAGGCCCTCGACCGGGTGATGATCACCGTCAACAAGAACACCATCCCCTTCGAGACCCGAAGTCCCTTCATCACCAGCGGCATCCGCTTCGGAACCCCCGGCGTCACCACGAGGGGGATGGGCGAAAAGGAGATGGAAAGGATCGGGAACATCATCGCGGACGTGCTCTCCGCACCGGGGGACGCGAAGACGGAGAAACGGGTCGCTGCCGAGGTGCGGGACCTCTGCGAGGCCTTCCCCCTATACCCGGAGAGGATCGCCGCCTACGCGGGGACGTAGGATGAAGACCGCTTCGCGTGTCCGCCCGGACTGGGACTCCTACTTCATGGACATGGCGAAGCTCGCCGCCCGGCGTTCCTCCTGCCTCCGCCGGGCGGTCGGAGCGGTTCTCGTGAAGGACCGGCGCCTGCTGGCCACGGGGTACAACGGCGTTCCTTCCGGGGTCACCCACTGCGAGGTCACCGGCTGCCTGCGGGAGCAACTGAACGTCCCCTCGGGCGAAAGGCACGAGCTCTGCCGGGGGCTGCACGCCGAGCAGAACGCGATCATCCAGGCGGCCCTGCACGGCGTCTCCACGCGGGACGCCATCCTCTACTGCACGAATCTGCCCTGCATCATCTGCGCGAAGATGCTGATCAACTCGGGAGTCCGGCGGGTGGTCTACATCGACGGATATTGCGACCCCCTCACGGAGAAGATGCTGGCCGAGGTAGGCGTGGAGCTTTTGAAGATGGAGGACCGCGATTCGTGAAGTGCCCTCGGTGCGGCTACGGGGACAACCGGGTGGTCGATTCCCGGGCGGGGAAGGACGGGGACGTGATCCGGAGAAGACGGGAGTGCCTCTCCTGCCGCAGGCGTTTCACGACCTACGAGCGGGTCGAGGAGGAGCTTCCCCTCGTCGTCAAGCGGGACGGGCGCCGGGAGCCGTTCGACCGCCAGAAGATCCTGACCGGCGTCATGAAGGCGTGCGAGAAGCGTCCGGTCAGCTATGCCGCCATGGAGCAGGTGGTGGACGCCCTGGAGGCGGAATTCGCGGCGTCCGGGGAGAAGGAAGTGACGACGGTGCAGATCGGGGAGCGGGTGATGGCCGAACTGCTCAAGCTGGACGACGTCGCCTACGTGCGATTCGCCTCCGTCTACCGCCAGTTCAAGGACATCAGCCAGTTCGTGGAGGAGATCAAGACGCTGATCTCGGAGACCCCCGAACGTTCGGGGAAGTCGTAGCCGGGTCTTGCCGGATGCGTTTTCCCCGCGCCGAGTTCATGCGGATGGCTCTCTGCCTCGCCCGGAAGGGGAGGGGGCGGACGTCGCCCAACCCGGCGGTCGGGGCGGTACTGGTACGAAGGAATCGGGTGGTGGGGAAGGGATACCACCGGGGCGCGGGGAAGCCGCACGCGGAAGTGGAGGCCCTCCGCGACGCCGGGGCGGGGGCCCGCGGAGCGGATCTGTACGTGACGCTCGAGCCGTGCGCCCACACGGGGCGGAC
>DASUAN010000297.1:0-5047 GCA_035763765.1 Candidatus Deferrimicrobiaceae bacterium | reverse complement strand
GACGGCCTGGTTTCGGACCACCTGGAAGCCGTCGTTGGTAAGGATCTCTCCCGGCAGGGAAACGTCCCGTTCGCGCTCGAGGTCGATGTCGGCGACCTGCACGAGCCGGATGGGGATGCCGATCCTCCTCCGCAGCAGCTCGGCGTTGTCCTGAAGGAGCTTCACCGTCCCCGAGCCGACGGTCCCGAAGCCGATGATTCCGACACCGATCTCCTTGAGCTGCGGGCTCATCGGGCCTTCACGCGGACCGGCGCCTGCAGAACGGCCTTCGCTCCCCGGATCGCCTGCCGGATCCGGTGCTCGTTCTCCACCAGAGCGAATCGCACGAAGCCCTCGCCGTGCTCCCCGAAGCCCACGCCTGGAGACACCGCCACCTTCCCCTTGGTCAACAGGAGCTTGGCGAACTCGACCGAGCCCATCGCGCGGAACGGCTCGGGCACCGGGGCCCACACGAACATCGTCCCCTGGGGTTTCGGGAATTCCCATCCGATTCGGCCGAAGCCGTCCACCAGGCAGTCCCGCCGCTTCCGGTAGACCTCCACCGCCTCCTCCACCACGCGATACGAACCGTTCAGCGCCACGGTGGCGGCGATCTGGATCGCCTGGAACATTCCATAGTCGAGATAGCTCTTGATGCGGCCGAGGGCGCCCACCATCAGTCGGTTCCCCACGACGAAGCCCACCCGCCAACCGGGCATCGAGTATCCCTTGGACATGGAGTACAGCTCCACCGCCACATCCTTGGCCCCGGGGACCTGCAGGATGGACGGAGCCTTGTACCCGTCGAAGACGAGGTCGGCGTACGCAAGGTCGTGGATGACCAGGAGCTCGTGCTCCTTCGCGAACTCCACGATGCGCCGGAAGAATTCGAGATCCACCACCTCCGTCGTCGGATTGTGGGGGAAGGAGATGATGAGGACCTTCGGTTTGGGCCAGATGGTTTTCATCGCGCGGCGGGTCCGGTCGAGGAAGTCTCCCTCCCCGCTGGTGAGCGAGATCGAGCGAACATCCCCGTTCGCGATGACCACGGAGTAGGCGTGGATCGGATACGTCGGATTGGGCACCAGGGCGATGTCGCCGGGCCCCATGATCGCCAGAATGAGGTGGGACAGCCCCTCCTTGGCGCCGATGGTGGCGATCGCCTCCGTCTCCGGGTCGAGCTCCACCTGGTACTTCCTCTTGTACCAGTTGCAGATGGCGAGCCGAAGCTTCGGGATTCCCCGCGAGACGGAGTACCGGTGATTCCGGGGGTTTCGGGACGCCTCGATCAGCTTGTCGACGATATGTTTCGGCGTCGGGAGGTCGGGATTCCCCATTCCCAGGTCGATGATGTCCTCCCCCGCCTTGCGCATTTTCGCCTTCAGGTCGGTCACGACGGCCAGAATGTAGGGTGGCAGCCTTTTGATCCGTGGGAATTCTTCCATGCGCGCTCTCCTGGTAGGTATAAACTGAATATACTAATGAATCTGGCTAAGTATGTCAATTTTAGGGACGGAAACGCCGGTTTCGGGACGGATCGAAAAAGCCCTATTCCAGGGCACAGGCCGAGGCCTCCTTCCATTCCACCCACCGTTTCAACCCCGCATGTTCCGGGGATGACAGGTCCGGGTCCCGCGCAAGGAGCTCGCCGGCGATTTCCCGGGATCTGGCGAGGATTTGAGCATCACGGACGATGTCGGAGAAGACGAGGTCCGGGATTCCGGACTGTCGGACCCCGGCGAAATCCCCGGGACCTCGGATCTTCAGGTCTTCCTCAGCGATCCGGAAGCCGTCGTTCGTCCTTTCCATGACGGACAGGCGCGCCGCAGCGTCCTCCCCGTGCTCGTTTCCGACCATCAGGAAGCAGATGGAAGGCCGGCTCCCTCTCCCCACCCGTCCTCGAAGCTGGTGGAGCTGCGAAAGGCCGAACCGTTCCGCGTGCTCCACCATCATCACCGTGGCGTCCGGCACGTCCACACCCACCTCCACGACCGTCGTGGAGACGAGGATCCGGATCTCCCCCTTCTGGAACCTTCTCATCACGGACTCCTTCTCCTCGGCCCTCATCCGTCCGTGCAAAAGTCCGACCTCCGTTCCGGGAAACGCCAGCCGGACCCGCTCATGCGTCCGCCTGGCGTCGCGAAGGGTGAGTTTGTCGGACTCCTCCACGAGGGGCACGACGATATACGCCCGCCCGTCCGCCTGCAGTTCCTTCCGCACCCTTCCCCAGGCCTCCTTCCTTCCCCCTTCCGCCACGACCTTCGTCTCCACCGGGGTCCGGCCGGGAGGCATCTCGTCGATGACGGAGACGTCCAGATCGCCGTACAGGGTCATCGCCAGCGTACGGGGGATGGGAGTCGCGGTCATCACCAGAAGATGGGGAGACCGCTCCCCCTTCCCCCGGAGGGCCGCCCGCTGCAGTACGCCGAACCGGTGCTGCTCATCGATGATTCCGAGCGCCATCCGCCGGAACGTCACTCCCTCCTGGATGATGGCGTGGGTCCCGATCACCACGTCCGCCCTGCCTTCCCGGATCTCTTGATAGGCCTTCTCCCTCTCTTTCCCGGATCGCGAGGAGGTGAGAAGGACGATCCGGACGGAAAGACCGCGGCAAAGGGCGGAAAACCTCGCGAAATGCTGCTCCGCGAGGATCTCGGTGGGCGCCATGAGGGCCGTCTGCGACCCTTTTTTCCAGGCCACCATCGATGCCACCCAGGCGACGATCGTCTTCCCGCTTCCCACATCCCCCTGCAGCAGGCGGTGCATCGGATGCGGGAGAGTCATGTCCTTGAGGATCTCGTTCAAGACGCGCCGCTGCGCATCGGTGAGCCGAAACGGAAGACGCCGCTTGATCTCCTCCACGATCTCTCGGTCCCAAGGAAGCGGCACGGCCACCTCCTTGAGCACTCCCCGTCGTCGCCTCGCCAGCACCCACTGGATGTAGAACAGTTCCCCGAAGATGAGCCGTTGCTGGGGAGGTGAGGAAAAGGAGAGGAGGGCATCCACCTCCGAATCCGGAGGGGGAAAGTGCAGCGTCTCGAGCGATTCGTGGATCGGGGGAACGCCCGCTGCGTCGAGAATCCAGCGGGGGAAAAATTCCTTCTCCTCGGCGGCGTATTTCCGGACAACCTCCCACTGGATCTTCCGAAGAGTGCGCGGAGGGATCCCCGAAACGTCGGGGTAGACCGGTACGATCCGCCCCATGTGCACGGAATCGGTCTCGTCTGCGGCCCCGAGAATCTCGGGGTGGTGCATCTCCGCCCGGAACTGGAACTGACGCACCGGCCCGCAAAGGAGGATGGTTTCCCCGACCCGGAATCTCTCCGCAAGGGACGGACGGTAGTGGAACCATTTGGCCGAAAGCCGTCCCGTTCCGTCGGAAAGAACGACTTCGAGGACGCGCCGCCCCCCCCACCCTCGTCCGCCGCCCCGCACTCCCAGAACCTGCCCTTTGACCGGGACGGTCATGCCGGGCCTTACCGAACGCATGGGAACGACCCGCCGCCGGTCCTCATATCCCTTCGGGAAGAAGAAGAGGGCGTCTCGGTTCGTCCGGATGCCGCGTGCAGCAAGTCTTTCGGCGAGCCGTGGCCCCACCCCCTTGACGTACTGGATGGAGGGGGTGCCGTCCACCGCTAGCGTCCGGTTCCGCCGCCTTGCACGCGGTTCGAAGCCTGCTGCCCCAACAAACCGTGGTATTCCTGGAGGCTCCGCACGGAGAGGTCTTCCTCGATCAGGTGGGATATTGCATGGGCCACCGCCTTCGCCGCGGCGAGCGTGGTGACGTAGGGGATGTTGTAGACCAGGGCGGTCCTGCGGATGTAATACGAATCGGCCTTCGACTGGGCACCGAGCGGCGTGTTGATGACCAGGGAGATTTCTCCGTTCTTGATGAGGTCGGCAACGTGGGGCCGGCCCTCGTTGATCTTGAGGACGGGTTCTGCGGGAATCCCGTTCCGGCGCAGAAAATCGGCGGTGCCCCCGGTGGCGGCGATCCGGAAGCCGCACTCGCTGAGCATCCGCGCGGGTCCGAGGATGCCGGCCTTGTCGGCGTCCCGGACGCTGATGAATACCTTGCCCTCTTTCGGAAGCATCATCCCCGCCGCAATCTGGGACTTGGCGAATGCCCTTCCGAACTTGGAGTCGATCCCCATCACCTCTCCGGTAGATTTCATTTCGGGGCCGAGAAGCGTGTCGACGCCCGGGAACTTGATGAAGGGAAACACCGCCTCCTTGACGCTGATGTGTTCGGGAACCACGTCTTCCGTGAAGCCGAGGTCGGCGAGCTTCCGTCCCACCATGACCTTGGCCGCCAGCTTCGCCAGAGGGATTCCGATCGCCTTGCTCACGAAGGGGACGGTGCGGGAAGCGCGGGGGTTGACCTCGAGAAGGAAGATCTCTCCCTTCTTGACGGCGAACTGCACGTTCATCAGCCCCACCACCCCGAGTTCCTTCGCGATCGCCTTCGTCTGCTGCATAATCTCCTGCGTGATCTCGGGGGAAATCGAGTGGGGGGGGAGGGAGCAGGCGGAATCGCCCGAGTGGACGCCCGCCTCCTCGATGTGCTCCATGACCCCTCCGATGACGACGGTCTCCCCGTCGGCGATCGCGTCCACGTCGATCTCGACGGCGTCCTCGAGGAACTGGTCGACGAGGACGGGCTTCTCTTCGGAGGCCTGGACGGCGTGGGCGAGGTATCGCCTCAGTCCCTCCTCGTCGTGGACGATCTCCATGGCGCGCCCTCCGAGGACGTAGGACGGCCGGAGGAGCACGGGGTAACCGATCCGGGCGGCGATGGCCACCGCTTCCTGTGCGGACCGCGCGCTTCCATTCGGAGGCTGTTTGAGGTGCAGGGCGTCGAGGAGTTCCTTGAACCGCTCCCGGTCCTCCGCCCGGTCGATGCTTTCCGGGGAGGTTCCGATGATCGGCACCCCTTCCTTCCGGAGGGGAACGGCGAGCTTCAGGGGCGTCTGTCCGCCGAACTGGACGATGACGCCTTCGGGTTTCTCCTCCTCGATGATGGCCAGTACATCCTCCTGGGTGAGCGGCTCGAAATAGAGCCTGTCCG
>DASUAN010000296.1:0-2904 GCA_035763765.1 Candidatus Deferrimicrobiaceae bacterium | reverse complement strand
TCGACCCAACCTCCCGTTCGTCGACGTACCCCGGAACGAGCAGGGTGCTCGCCACGAGCAAGGGAGGGACGGGCCGCCTGGAAATCTCCTTCGCCGCCCGGGCGAAATTGTCGAGGGTCCGCCGGTTGGTGATCCCCGTCAATGCGACGTGGAGGCCTTCGTCCCACGCCTTCAGGTCGAACTTGACGCACCCGCCGGAAAGAAGCGCCATCTCCACCATCTCGTCCAGGAGCCTCCCGTTCATCGAGCCGTTCGTCTCCCAGCAGATCCGGAGGATCCTCCCGCCCGCCCGTTTCCTGGCCACCCGGGAGGCCTCCAGGGTGAACGGCAGCTGCGCCGCGGGGTCTCCCCCGAAATAGCAGATGCAGGTCGTCCATCGGTCCACGCACTCGGCAAGTCTCTCCGGGGTCGTCGTCACCGGATCGAAGGTCTTCAGACGGTACTGCCAGTTCTGGCAGTACAGGCAGTTGAAGGTGCAGGCGTGGAAGAAGACGGCCAGGTTCGTGCACCCCTCTTCCGGCCCCGGACACCGGGCGAATTCCGGGTACCCCTCCCCCGTCCCCCCCGGGCAGACCCAATCGGCAACGCAATTGGAGGGAAGGGGATCATGATACCAGGAAAGTTTCCCGTTACGGGGCGACACCCCTTCCAGCCTTCCGGCCCGGTTCTCCCGAACCCCGCAATACCCGATCCCGCGATCCGGGATCCGGCATTCGTTCACGCAGAGATTGCACAAAACGCCTTCGGGATCGTCCGGCGGCCGTTCGGGAAGACCGAAGGCCGCCCGGCTCCGGACATGGGTTTCCCGGGCCACGGGCAGCGCGGCTTCCGGGTTCCCGCGGATGCACGGAAGGCAGACCGAAAGCTCCCCGGCGATAAAGACGGACGTGTCGTTGCAGATCCGGCAGGTCCCCACGCGGTTTCTCCCCCACGGGCGGTTCCGTGCCCTTACGGACATTGTATCCCGTGGCGTCCGATGGGAAAAGATTTGCGATATGCAAAGGAAATCGATTTGGTTAAAACAGAAGTTTGAAATATTATGATTTGCTGGGAGGTCCCGGGACGGTTCGGTGCCCGGGGAGGGTCCAAGGAGAGAAAATGGTCCGGTTCGGCAGAGACTGGATCCAAAAAACGGTTTCCGGGTGGCCCAGGCAGTTCCGCCTGATGCTCCTCAGCATGGCCGTGGGAGTGGTGGCGGGCATGGGGGCCATCCTGTTCGACCAGCTGCTCTCCCTTGCCCTCGAAGGACTCCGGTTGATCACCGGATACATCGAGCCGGGCAGGGGCGCCCCGGCCTCGCTGGCATCCGAGATTGCCGCGAAGCACTCCTACTGGTTCCTCGTCATCCCGGCCCTGGGAGGCCTGGCATCCGGCATCCTGGTGTACAGTCTCGCCCCGGAAGCGGAGGGGCACGGGACCGACGCCATGATCGAGGCGTTCCACCAGAGGGGGGGCCAGATCCGGAGGCGCGTCCCGATGATCAAGATCGTCGCCTCGGCCCTCACCATCGGAAGCGGCGGGTCCGCGGGGAAGGAAGGCCCGATCGCCCAGATCGGCTCCGGGTTCGGGGCGTTCCTTTCGTCGACGCTGAAGCTCAAGCCCCGCGACCAGCGCATCCTCGTGCTGGCCGGGGCGGCCGGAGGCATCGGGGCGATCTTCCAGGCACCGCTGGGGGCAGCCCTGTTCGCCCCGGAAGTGCTCTACCGGGAGACGGAATTCGAGTACGAGGGGATCCTTCCCTGCATCATCTCCTCCATCATCGCCCATTCCGTCTATTCCCAGGTCTACGGAAGGAAGGCCCTCTTCTTCCCGGGGCAGGTCGATTTCAAGCTGACCTCCGAGCTGGTGCCCTACGCCCTCTTCGGCGTCGTCTGCGCACTCGTCGGGTACCTGTACATCCGCGTGTTCTACGGTCTCCGGGACCGATTCTTCCACCCTCTCCGGATCAACCGGATCCTAAAGCCCGCCCTCGGCGGCCTGATGCTCGGAATCCTCTCGTTCGTCTCCCCCGCCGTGCTCAACGGCGGATACGGTTGGATCCAGATGGCCCTGGAGGGGAAGATCTTCTGGTGGCTCATGCTGGGGCTCGCGTTGCTCAAGATCCTGGCGACCTCCTGCACCATCAGCTCCGGGGGCAGCGGCGGGGTCTTCGGCCCCTCGGTGTTCATCGGGGCGATGCTGGGCGGGGCGTTCGGGTTCCTGGGCCACCAGGTGGCGCCCGGGTGGGTCATCCACCCCCACTCGTTCGTGCTGGTGGGGATGGGGGGCTTCTTCGCCGGCGTGGCGAAGGTTCCGATCGCCTCGATCATCATGGCGTGCGAGATGAGCTCCAGCTACACCCTCCTGGTCCCCCTGATGCTGGTTTCGTCCCTCTCCTATTTGCTGCTCCGGAGCGTAAGCCTCTACGAGAAGCAGCTGATCAGCCGTCTCGCGTCGCCGGCGCACGTCACCGAGTTCTCGCGGGGGCTCCTGGAGAGGATCTCGGTTTTCGAGGCGGCGAAGATGCGGCCGATCAGCCGGATCCCCGAGGAGATGCCCTTCGGCCAGCTCGTGAAGACGATGGTCAACTCCCGGGAGATCTACTTCCCCGTGGTGGACCGGGAGGGGAAAATGACCGGCATCCTGTCGATCAACGACGTCCGGGAATTCATGTTCGAGGAGTCGATCAACCAGCTGATCCTCGCCCGGGACGTGGCCACCCCCAACGTCGAGCGGGTCCTCTGGAAAGACACGCTGCAGCAGGCCCTGGACAAGATGGCGGCCTTGAACGTGGACGAGCTTCCGGTGGTGCGCGAGGAGGCCCGGGACGAGATCGTCACCATGATCACCAAGCGGGACATCATCAACTACTACTACGTGAGGGGCGGGGCGTGAGTCCGGCGACCGCGCAGGGAGAAGCCCGAT
>DASUAN010000295.1:0-5983 GCA_035763765.1 Candidatus Deferrimicrobiaceae bacterium | reverse complement strand
AATGAAAAAGGGAGCCTCGGTTTCCGCCGAGCTCCCCGGTCATTTTCTGGTGCCGAAGGGGGGACTCGAACCCCCACGGGTCTCCCCACCACCCCCTCAAGCCGCCCCAACCCTATAACAGCCTGGAATCCTTTTGTTTATTCAATAGATTTGAGCGTGTCAAAATAACACTTTCCGTAGATTTAGGGAGATTTCCGCAGGCTTCCGAAGATTTTAGACCAAAATGAGCCACTCGAGTCGCGTTCGATCACACCGCAAACAGCACCGACACATGCCCGGTTTCGTGCGCAGAGTCCCGGGGGCGAATGACGATGTCGACGCCCCGGTCGAGTAAGGTGAGAAACCGGACGAGCCGCTCGGACGAAAAACGACTCAGCTTGTAGTTCCTCAGATCGGAGACGTTAGGTATGGACAAGCGTTTTTTTTCCGGTTCCGCATACACCTGTTGATCGGCATGCAATATTGACCCGCACCCGGGTCAAGAACTGCCTCCAGGAGGCGGGATTGGTCAAGAAAGCCCCCCGGGCGAGGGGCCCACCGGAAGCGGGGGATCTTCTGCTCCCTCTACACCGACCGGGGAAGCCATTATTGGTATACCCCCGAAGAGGGTGGCAAGGTGGACAAGGAGCGCCCGACCCAGTTCGGACGGGCCATGAATCAGGTGGGGATCGAGATGATCCCGGCCTATTCCCCGGAAGCACGGGGGCGCTCCGAGCGGATGTTCGGGACGCACCAGGACCGGCTGATCAAGGAGCTGGCGCTCTACGGGATCACCGACATGGAAGCGGCCAACCGGTGCCTCGAGGAGGTCCATCTTCCGGCGTTCAACGAGGAGTTTCCCCATCCCGCCGCGGAGGAAGGGACGGCCTTCGTGCCGTGGATCGGAGGTAACCCGGACGACATTCTCTGCGAGCAGCACGACCGGCAGGTAGGCAGGGACAACTGCGTGTCGCACATGTTTCAGTCCATTGACGCCTGCAGTTTCATGGGCCGCCCTTCCGCTCTTCGGAAGAGATCCACGAGTTCGGCTTCGTTCAAGGTTTCTTTCGCAAGAAGAAGCTGTGAACCTTCTTCGAGCAAACCCCGGTTCCCCTCAAGCACTTCGCGAGAGCGCCGGAAAGCCGATTCCACAATGTCCCGCACCGCGCAGTCGATCTCCCGCGCCGTTTCCTCGCTGAAGGAACGCCCTGCCCACCCCCCACCTCCGGTCCCAAGGAAACCCGGCGAGTCCGTTTCGTAGGCCACGTGGCCGAGTTCCGGCACCATGGCGTAGCGAGTCGCCATGCTTCGCGCGATGTTCGTGACCTTCGCGAGGTCGTCCGCCGCTCCGGTGGAGAAGTGGCCGAACACCAGGTGCTCCGCCGCCCGGCCTCCAAGCAGGACCGACAGCTTGGAGTCCAGCTCTTTGCGGGTCATGAGATAGCGATCCTCCGTGGGGCGCTGGATGGTGTATCCGAGCGCTCCGATCCCCCGCGGGATGATGGAGACCTTGTGTGTTTTTTCCGTCTCGGAAAGAACCGCCGCCACCAAGGCGTGCCCCATCTCGTGGTGGGCGACGACCTGGCGTTCGCGAGGATTAAGCAGGCGATTCTTCTTCTCCAGCCCCGCGACGATCCGCTCGATCGCCGCCGTAAAATCCGACATGTCCACGGACTCGGCCCCCCGGCGGGTCGCCACGAGCGTCGCTTCGTTGACAAGATTGGCGAGATCGGCCCCGGTAAATCCGGGCGTGAGCGCCGCGACCTCCTCCGGCTCGACCTCCGGGGCGAGGTGGACCTTGGCGAGGTGCACGCGCAGAATGTCCGCCCGCCCCCGCTTGTCGGGGCGATCTACAAGGACCTGTCGATCGAATCGCCCCGCCCGAAGGAGGGCCGGGTCGAGGATCTCGGGGCGGTTCGTCGCGGCGAGCAGCACGATCCCGCTCGTCGGGTCGAACCCGTCCACCTCCGCGAGCAACTGATTGAGCGTCTGCTCCTTTTCGTCGTGTCCGCCCATCATCGGGCTCGCCATGCGGGCCCGGCCCAGCGCGTCAAGTTCATCGATGAAGATGATGCACGGGGCCTTTTTGCGGGCCTGTTCGAAGAGATCGCGCACGCGGGCCGCCCCGACGCCGACGAACATCTCGACGAACTCCGACCCGCTGATGGAGAAGAAGGGCACACCCGCCTCTCCCGCAACCGCACGGGCCAGAAGCGTCTTTCCCGTCCCCGGCGGTCCCACAAGGAGCACCCCTTTGGGCATTCGTCCACCGAGGCGTCCGTAGCTCGCCGGGTTCTTGAGGAAGTTGACGACCTCCTGGAGTTCCTCCTCGGCCTCGTCCACGCCGGCAACATCCCGGAACGTAACCTTGGTGTCGGTCTCCACGAATACCTTCGCCTTGCTCTTGCCGATGGACATCAGCCCCCCGCCCTGCCCCAGGCGCCCGGCGAGCCGCTTCGTAAGGAAAAACCAGACGCCGACGAAGATCAGGACGGGAACGATCCAGGAGAGCAGCATGGAAAGCCACTCGCTCTCGACGCGTCCCGAGTACTTGACGCCGTACTTTTCGAGGTCGCCCGCCAGATCGGTTTCGACTCGCGTGGTCACGAATTTCCGCTGGCCCCCCGCCAACGGCTCTTTCAGTTGGCCGCGGATCTCGTCCGCGGAGATGACGACCTCGGCGACTTTGTTTTCCCGCAGCAATTTTTGAAAATCGCTATAGGGTATGGTTGTCACGCCCTGATACCGGACCAGGACGTTCTGAAGGAGCAGGACGCCGAGCAAGGCGACGAAGATGTAGATCATGTTAAAGCGCGTCTTGTCCATCGTTCGACTGCCTCCTTCATGCGTCCGGTTGACGCTTCAGGCGAGAATTCTCCGGATTTCATCCGAGGGCCCCCGCATACAACGTATACGAAGCCGGACCGGCGGGTGCGTCGAGAAAAGGCTTGGTGGCTTCTCTCCCCGCTCCCCCCCTCGACGCAAGCTCCCCGTTCAATTTTCCCCTTTTGAAGCGATACGTCACAGCCCCTTTTTCTCAAACAACCTGAAAAGGCCCAGCCCTCCGGCGACAAATATCAAGATCACCACCCAGTGGTTCACACCGAGAACCTCGGGTACCGTGATCTTCCCGTAATCGCCCCATGTCAACAACGTCCGCTTGAGGAAGGGGTAGGCTTCTGCGAACAGGGCAGCCCCGGTCAGCATTCCGAGGATCCCCCAGATTCCGTCCCACCGACCCTCGCCCACGGCTCCCGCCGACGTTCCGGGACAGTAGCCCAAAATCCCCCAGCCGATTCCGAAGACCAAGCCACCCGGAACAATCCCGCCCAGGATGAACGATTTGACGGAAAGCTTCGCAAGCCCCATATCCTTGAGGAAGTACACTCCCGCCATCCCGACCATTACGGCGGAGAGCATGAACTTGACGATCGTCATGTCCACGAGCCTCAAGGCGCCGAGCTGCCTGTCGTAGCGCAGCACTCGTCCTTTCTGCAAAAGGAACCCGAAAAGGACACCCGTGACAAGGCCGTAAACGAGCATCATGGACGCGAACCTCCTCCGTAGAGTACGCGGGCTACGACCGCTCCGCCCAGGAAGAAACAGAGCAATGCGACAAGACCGCTGACCGCCAGCTGAAGCGAACCGCTCAGCCCGTGGCCGCTCGGTCAGCCATCGGCCAAACGGGCGCCGAACATGGCGATTGTCCCTCCCGCGAAGGCCAAGGCTCCGCGCTTGAGACGGCTCGGCCCGAAGCGCGACTCCCACATCGGGGGAACCGCGGTCCAGCGGAAGCTCCCCGACGTGATCGCTGCAATGAAAGCGCCGATGAAGATCCCCGCGACGAACATCCATTGCCAGTCGATGAGGGGGACTTCCTTCCGGAAATAATCCATCACTGCGACCCGCTCGGGGTTGAAGAGTTTTTCGATCATTCCGGCCGTCCGGACGAAAGTGGTGGATGCACCGAAGTACTTCCCGGCGATCCAGACGGAGAGAACGGACACCAGACCGCTTAATGCCCCCGCAAGATACGGACTCCAGCCTCCACCTGTGCGCTTTTCCATGATTGCACCCTCCTTCCGGCAACAGGGGTTTTACAGATCGACGTAGGGGCGAGAACAACGAAACGAAGATATTCATGCGGCGGGGCTGCGGTGCTTCCGCAAGGCGGCCCCTGCGTCGAGATATGGCGCAATTCGAGCGCCTTTTTCACAATGGAAACCTTTGGAGACTCTCGCGGCAGGTCAGCTGGACAAAGGAAGGGAAATCCGTCAAGGGGAACAAGAATCCGGAAATACATGACGCCGCCCCTTCGGAAATCTATGGCCGGGTGACGGATCGATTAACGAAACCAAACATACTATATCAATGCCGATGAAATCAAGAGGCTGACCAGTTTCACACCTCTCGCCTTGGCGGCCCGCAAGGCTTCCTTCGTTCTCCTGCCTATCATCATTCTCTCATGCTCTATGGCCCGATGAAGCGGCGAAGGTTCCTCACAACGTGCCGCACCGGGGGCGCCGATCGGGGCAAGCAACTTCTTCGAACTGGCGGTGGCGGCGGCGATCGCCCTCTACGGTGCGAGCTCGGGGGCGGCGCTGGCAATTGTTGTGGGCGTGCTGGTGGAAGTCTTGGTGATGCTCTCCGTATGCGCCTCCTGCAACCGCACCCGGCACTGGTTTCCCGAACGTTCTCCGATAGAGGTCGTCAAAGGCCAAAGCCTGGGGGAATCTATCCCCCCATCCGCATATGAACGCGAAATCCCCGCTGGGTGTGCTCTTCATCGGCATGCTCATCGCCGCGAGTTTCTGGATCCTCCTGCCTTTCCTCACCGCCATCCTCTGGGCGACCACGATCGTCGTCACCACGTGGCCGGTCCTGCTGGGACTCCAGGCGCGGTTTCGAGGCAAACGCTGGCCCGCCGTGACCGTGATGACGGTTTTGCTCCTGCTGGTCATCATCGTCCCCATTTCGCTGGCCGTCTCCACCATCGTCGCCAGGGTGGGCGACATCGTGGCCTTGGGCAATTCGCTGGCGGCGTTTACCATAAAGGCGATCCGGGGCGTGGCTCTTGGGATCGTCGTGACGGCGGTCATCCAGACGTCCATCGGCGGCATCGGTTTCGTCGTCACCGGTGTGCCGGCCGCGGGGGTGTTAATTGCGGTGATGTTCATGCTCTGCCTGGCACAAGTCGGTCCGGCTCTCGTACTGATTCCCGCGATAATCTGGCTCTACTCGAAAGACGGGGCGCTGTGGGGGACCCTCCTGCTCGTCGTGTCGATCATCGCCATTACCATCGACAACGTGGTCCGTCCCATTCTCATCCGGAAAGGGGCAGACCTGCCATTGGTCATGATTATTGCCGGCGTCATCGGAGGCCTCGTCGCCTTCGGCATCCTCGGGCTCTTCATCGGGCCGGTGGTCCTTGCAGTCTCTTACACCCTGCTCAAGGCCTGGGTGCTGGCTGACGGGAGCGAGGGGGAGGCGGCAGCAGAGGGGGAGGAGGCAGAGGGCGACTGAAGCGGGGTGACCTTCCCCCGTAAAACCTGACCATTTACCCAAGGGGATTTCCGCCGGATGCCTTTCAGATAAAAATTTCCCGCGGAGCCACAAATCAGCCACTCGTGCCGTTTTCATGAAAAAAGGGAACCTGGCGTCAATCCGCCACCGGGGACATTCCTGGTTCACTTCCGGGATGCGGGAGAGGAGTGTCCCCGCCCAAGCTATGGTTCCGAAGGGGGGACTTGACCGCGGTGAGCCTCGGCGGTCCACGCCACTTGCTTCGCAGCAAGCTGCTCGCAAATGCCACGCAACTCTCATCGGGTGGCATCGGCCAAATGCAGGGCGGCGCGGCTTCGGGCTGACGCGCTCCTGAAGTCGCGCTTTCCGGGGACATTCCTTAGATCAAGTATCAGGTTGAAGGAGTGTCCCCTTGCGCCTGGCGCCCTTGCCGGTTCGAGTCCCTGCAGAGCACCAGTCGAAATGGAAAAGGCGCCCAGGT
>DASUAN010000294.1:0-2018 GCA_035763765.1 Candidatus Deferrimicrobiaceae bacterium | reverse complement strand
TGCGTGATAGAAGGTGGAATCGCCGATGGTGGCCACGATGTCGACCTGTTTCCCGGCCAGCCGGTGCGCCTGGTAGAAGCCGCTTGCCTGGCTGACAGCCGCCCCCATGCAGAGTACGGTGTCGACGCCTCCGAGGTTCAGGCCGAGCGTATAACACCCGATGTCGCTCGGATAGATCCCCCGCGGGGCTGCCTGCTTGATGGCGTAGAAACTCGATCGGTGGGGACACCCTGCGCACAGGGTGGGCCGCCGTCCCCCGCCTTGTTCGGGCGGGGCCTCCGTCTTTGCGGGGAGCCCCGCGAACTCCGCAATGACGCGCTCGACGATCTCCGGGAGAAGCTCTCCCGTCTCCGGCACCGCTCCGGTCATCCTGCCGCGCACGCGGCGCCGGTCCAGGAGCTGCATCTCGATCACGGCCGCCGTCTCTTCGAGCACCAGGATCTCCTCGTAGGCGTCGAGAAGATGGGCGATGAACCCGGTGTGGAGGGGATACGGCTGGACCACCTGGTAGAAAGGGAGACGCTCCCACAGGCCGGACTCCAGGAGAATGTCCCTGGCGTGCGCCGCTGCGACCCCGGAGGCCACAACGGCCTGCCGCCCGGATGCGCCGGGGTTCCGGCGCGCAGGTGCGGTGCCCGGCCAGGCGGCGATGCCCACGAGCTTCTCTTCGAGTTCCCCGTGGAGTTCGTATCGGAAGGCGGGGGTGGCGGCCCAGCGGGCCGGTTTCGTCCGGAAGTCCGCCTCGCGGCGAAGCGGCCGGACGTTCCCCGGAAGGATATCCTGGCAGGCGTGGCAGACCCTCGTCGTGGGGCGCAGCATCACGGGGATCCGGAAGATCTCGGAGATCTCGTACCCGATTCCGACCAGCTCCAGGGCGTGCGCCGGGGAGACCGGGTCGAGCACGGGGACCTTCGCCATCATCGCCATCAGACGGCTGTCCTGTTCCGTCTGAGAGGAGTGGGGGCCGGGATCGTCCGCGCTGATGACGAGGAATCCTCCCATCACACCCGTGTAGGCGGCGCTCATCAGGGGATCGGATGCGACGTTCAGCCCCACCTGCTTCATGCTGACGGCGGAGCGCAGCCCGGTCAGGCTCGCCGTGTAGGCGATCTCCAGGGCGACCTTTTCGTTCACGGCCCACTGGATGTGCATGGGGGCGTTGCATTCCTTTTGCCACCGGACGGCCGAGGAGAGGATCTCCGACGCCGGCGTCCCGGGGTAGGAGGCGACGACCGCACAGCCGTTCTCCACAAGACCGCGGGCGATCGCCTCGTTTCCCAGCATCAGGACGCGTGTGCTCATGGGCTGCCCGGCGCGCCTATTTCACGAGGTCGGACAGCACGAGGACCGTCCAGTACGGAGAGATCATGAGGACGATGATGGAGACGATGTACGAAGGGATGTAGTAGAAGCTCCCCCGGAAGACGGTGGCCAGGGGGATCCCCGACATCCCGGAAACGACGTAGCAGCAGATCCCGATGGGCGGCATGATCGATCCCATGGTGGTGACGATCGTGATCACCTGGCCGAACCAGATCGGGTCGTATCCCAGCTGGATGACGAGCGGATAGAAGATCGGCAGCGAAACGAGCAGGAACGCCAGCGCGTCCATCACGCAGCCGCCGATGATGTAGCAGAGAAGGATCACGCAGAGGACCATCCACTTGGGCAGCGAGAGCGTCTGGATCCACTCGGCGGCCTCGAACGGCAGCCGGGTCAGCGTGAGGAACCGCGCGAAGATCACCGCCCCCGCGACGATCATGAAGACCATGCAGGAAATCCGCAGGGTGTCGACCATGGAGTCGAGGAACTTCTTCCGGGTCAGCTTGCGGCGCGCGAGGCAGATGAGGAACCCCAGGAAACAGCTGACGGCGGCGGCCTCCGTGGCGGTCACGACCCCCGTGAACAGGGCGTACATGATGATCCCGAACAGGAGGAGGATGTCGATCGCCTCCGGAAGCGCCCGGAACCGTTCCTTCCAGCTGAACCGGGGGCCGGCCGCTCCCCAGTCGGGGTGC
>DASUAN010000293.1:0-2527 GCA_035763765.1 Candidatus Deferrimicrobiaceae bacterium | reverse complement strand
CGAGAAGGAGCTGGCGGAGATCTTCTTCCGGTTCGGGGAGGAACGGTTTGCGCGGAGGATTGCGCGGGCGGTCGTCGAACGGAGGAAGAAGGAGCCGATCGAACGCACCGCCCAGCTGGTCGATCTGGTCAAATCGGCCGTCCCCCGGAAGGCGTGGCCGAGGTCGATCCACCCCGCCACCCGGGTGTTTCAGGCGCTCCGGATCGAGGTGAACCGGGAGCTCGAGTCGCTCGCCGCCTTCCTCGGTCGTTTCGCATCGCATCTCGCTCCGGGCGGGAGGGTGGCGGTGATCAGTTTTCACTCGCTGGAGGATCGGATGGTGAAGGTCGCTTTTCGGGAGCAGTCGACGGGTCCATCGGCGGCTCTTCGGCTGCTCACGCGCAAGCCGGTTGTTCCGGGAGAGGCAGAGATCGCAGAAAACCCGAGGGCCGCCAGCGCGAAGCTGCGCGCGGCCCGTCAACACGTCTAGGAGGGAAGGGATGAGAAGGATTCTGGTTGAAAACAGCCTGGGGATGATCACCGAAATCCGGCGCGAGGCCCCCGTCTTCCCGTCGGTCCCCCGGAGGCGGGGGATCATGGGGCTGGCCGTCTTGTTTCTCGCCGTGGCCCTGTTCAACGTCTGGCTCTCGGGGAAGTATTATCGGATCGGGTATGCCGTGTCGGTCGCCCTGGAGGAAAAACAGGTCCTCCAGAACGAGCAGGCGCTCCTGAAAACGGAGATCCTGACGCTTCGCAGCCCTTCGCGCATCGAGGCGATCGCCCGGGGGCAGCTCGGGATGATCGACCCGAAGACGGAAAGGATCATCCGGGTGAAATGAGCCAACGCGCTCGGATCGTCCTCGGCGTGCTGGCGGGTGTCTATTGCCTGATCGTCTTGCGGGCGTTCCACATCCAGGTTCTCGGCGTCAAGGGAATCCGCGAGCGGGGGGCCAAGCAATACGGCGTGAAGATTCCGCTCATCCCGAAGCGGGGCGTGATCCTCGACCGGACCGGGAACGAGTTTGCGGTGAGCCTTTCCACGAAGTCGATCTTCGTCCAGCCCTCCAAGCTCTCCTCCCCGGAGGCAGCCGCCTCCCTGCTCTCCCGACGGGTGTCGATGCCCGTCGGCGAACTGCGGAAGGCGTTCGCGTCCGACAGGAATTTCCTCTGGGTCCGCCGGCAGATGCCGTCTTCCGAGGCGGAGGAGATCGTCCGCGAGGTGCGGGCGGCCCTCGCGAAGGGGAGGGGCGGGGAGGAGAGGGACGGCATCGGCACGGTCGAGGAGCCGAAACGGTTCTATCCGAACCGTGAACTCGCCTCGTCGGTCATCGGGTTCACCGACGTGGACAGCGTCGGAATCGAAGGGGTCGAGCTGTCGCTGGACAAGTACCTGCGCGGGGAAAATGCCTATCTCGTGTGCGAGCGGGATGCGCGGGGTCGCATCATCGTCCCTGCGGATGCCCCGATCGAGGTCAATTCGGCGGGTCACTCCGTCACGTTGACCATCGACCGGAACATCCAGCACGTTGTCCAGACCGAACTCATGGAGGCGGTGGAAAAGCACAAGGCCCGGGGCGGGGTGGCCCTGGTCATGAAACCGAAGACCGGAGAGATCCTGGCGATGGCGAGCCTGCCGACGTTCAACCCGAACCGCCTCTCCGCGGCCCGGCCGGAGGCGAGGAGAAACCGCGTGATCACCGACTGCATGGAGCCGGGATCGACCTTCAAGGTGTTCACGATGGCCTCCGCGCTGGAACTGGGCGCGATCGACATGCGCGACCGGATCTACTGCGAAAACGGGAAATACCGGTACGCGGGCCGGGTGATCCACGATACGCACAAGTACGGCTCGCTCACCATCCCCGAGGTGGTCAAGTTCTCGAGCAACATCGGGATGATCAAGATCAACGAGAAGATGGTTCCGGATCGGTACTACGACATGATCCAGGCGTTCGGGTTCGGGACGAAGACGGGGGTGGAACTCAAAGGGGAGTCGGACGGCCTGACGCCTGCCCGCGACCAGTTCAACCGGATCCGCCGGGCGACCGTCTCGTTCGGTCAGGGGATCGCCGTAACGCCCCTTCAGCTGGCCGCTGCGATGGCTTCCGTGGTGAACGGCGGGAAAATGATGAAGCCGTACCTCGTCAAAGAGGTCACCGATCCGGAAGGAAGGGTCGTCTACCGCGGCGAGCCGAAGGAGCTCCGGAGGACGATCTCCCCGAAGACGTCGGCGCAGATGCGGGAAATCCTCGGGAGGGTGGTCCAGGAGGACGGAACGGGCACCCAGGCCCGGATCAAGGGGTTTCTCGTCGGCGGCAAGACGGGAACGGCCCAGAAGGTCGAGGTGGGGACCGGTCGGTATTCCCCGGACAAGCGGATCGCCTCCTTCATCGGCTTTCTCCCGCTTCAGGATCCCGAGTTTCTCGTCCTCGTCGTCATCGACGAACCGAAGAAGGAGGTGTACGGAGGCGTGGTCGCCGCCCCCGCCTTCAACCAGATCGCGGTGAAGACGGCCTACTACTTGGGCATCGCTCCCACGGAATCGGTC
>DASUAN010000292.1:0-4739 GCA_035763765.1 Candidatus Deferrimicrobiaceae bacterium | reverse complement strand
CGATCTGCGTCTTGCGCTCCTTGACGTGCAGCATCGTGTCGATGACCATGAGCAGGATCGGGAGCGGCTCGAGCGCCGAGAAGATCCCGCCGATCCAGAGCCAGTACCGCGGGGCACCGATCCAGTAGTAGTGGTGCCCGGTGCCGGCGAGTCCCGTGAACATGAAGAGGCCGATCTCTACGTAGAGCCACTTCTCGACGACCTGCCGGTCCACCCCGGTGAGCTTCATCAGGATGAACGCCAGGATCGCCCCCGTGACGAGCTCCCACGCCCCTTCCACCCAGAGGTGGATCACCCACCACCAGTAGTACCAGTCGATCACTTCGTTCCGGTAGAAGGGGATTCCGAACAGGTACATGAGGGCGAGGAAGACCAGTCCGCCCAGGAGCGTCCCCTGGATGGCGGTCCACCGGTTCGCCTTGATCATCGTCATCCCGATGTTGAACAGGAAGATGAGCGCTCCCACGACCACGACGAGGTCGAGCGGCCGGGGGATCTCCAGAAGCGGCCGGCCCTGCGTCCATCCGAAGAAGAAGCCGATCAGCGCTACGACGCCGGTCACCAGCAGGGCGACGAGCTGGAAGTAGGCCAGCCCCGGGGAGTAGATCTCCGATTTCGTCTCCTCGGGCACGATGTAGTACGCCCCGCCCATGAAGCCCAACAGCATCCAGAGGACGAGGAGGTTGGTGTGCATCGCCCGCGCCGTGGCGAAGGAGAAGACGTCCACGATCTCCTGCGGAATGGTGAAGGCGTAGCTGCTTCCGAGGTAGAGCCCCAGGAGAACCTGCAGCACGAACAGCGGAAGCGCCGCCACGAAGTACCAGTAGGCGATTTTCTGGGAACGGTATCCCATCAGGCCCTCCTTATTTCAGAGTCGAAAGGAACTTCGCCACTTCCTCGAGCTCCCGGTCGGAAAGCCCCGTCTGCGCCGGCATTCTCGACTTCGGGTCGACGCTTTTCGGGTTGCGGACGTAAGCCCGGATCTCTTCCGCGGTAAGGTCCTGACCGATCGTGTCGAGCGCGGGGCCGAAGGTTCCCCCGGTCCCATTCAGCGCGTGGCAGTTCATGCATCCCTTGGTCTGGAAGACGGCCGCGCCCGGGGTCACCCCCACGGACGCCACCATGGCCTGCTCCCCCCGGCTCATGCGCTTTTTGCTGTCCTGGGGGGGCCAGTCGTTGTTGTTGATCTCCCCCACCCAGGTGAAGAAGGCGACCAGGTCCTCGATCTCGGCGTCCGAGACGTTCAGTTGGGGCATCTTCCGCCAGGAGTTGGCGAAGGCGAGTTCGGGGCTTTTCACAGCATACCGGACGCCGTCCGCCCCGATGCGCTGCACCACCCGGGTCATGTCGGGGGCGTAGTATCCGCCGAAGCCCAGGATCGTGTGGCAGTCGTTGCAGTTGTACTTCTCGAACGCCCGCTTCCCGGCCACGACCTGATCGGACAGCTTGTCCACGTTCGACAGGGTCGCCACCTGCCGGTGGGTGTCCCATGTCGCCGCGAGGAACAGAACCGCCGAGGAGATCGTGCCCAAGAGGAAAATCCAGAACGCGGTTTTCTTCGTCATCCGGGACCCTCCTTTCCCTTCCGGTTCGATGCGGAATGCGGGGATGGGGAAAACCCCTCCCCGCAAAACGAGGCCAAGAATAGCCGGGAGGTTCACTGCGCGCATTGATGTGCGTCAAGCGCACCAACGAAGTGGGAAAATGCGGTATGAGCGCCTGGGTTTTCCCGATAAGATTACCATAAAACCTGGCGGGAAGAGGAGGAGAGCCATGGAGAAGCTGATCGGCGGGATCCACCGGTTCCGCAAGGAGTACTGGGCCGAGAACAAAGAGCTTTTCGAAAGGCTGGGGAGGCATGGCCAGTCCCCGGAGGCGCTGTTCATCACCTGCTGCGACTCCCGGGTGATCCCCACCGTCATCACCCATTCCCATCCGGGGGACCTCTTCATCCTGAAGAACATCGGGAACTTCGTACCCGTCTATTCGAAGAAGCCGATCGACAAATCGGGGGTGGCCGCCGCCATCGAGTACGCCGTCGTGCACCTCCACATCCGGGACATCATCGTCTGCGGCCACTCCGACTGCGGGGCGATGAAGGCGCTCTACAAGGACCGCGGCTCCTTCGCGAAAACGCCCCACCTCGCGGAGTGGCTGGGGCACGGAGACCGGACCCTCGAGGTGGTCGCCGCCAACTATCCCAAGTTGACCACGGAGGAGAAGCTCGCGGTCACCTCCGAGGAGAACGTTCTGGTGCAGATGGAGAACCTTAGGACCTACCCCGTCGTGAAGAAGGCGGCCCGGGAGGGGCGTCTCCACGTCCACGCCTGGTTCTTCGAGATCGGCACCGGCCAGGTCTACAGCTATTCGCCCGAAAGAGGCCAGTTCGACCCGATCCGATACGGGGAGGAGTAGCCGAGTGTTCGTTCCCGCTCCTTCGGCTGCTGCGGCACCGGGGCCCCGGTTGCCGGCGTTCCGCCGGGAGGGCATTCCGGGGGAATCCGGCGGTGGCGGTTGCGAATCGAAGGGGGGGGAAGGAGGAAGCGATGGCCGATTTCCGTAAGGAGAAGGACTCGATGGGGGAGGTCCGCGTCCCGGCGGAGGCGTACTACGGGGCGCAGACGCAGCGGGCCTTCGAGAACTTCCCGGTGAGCGGAACCCGGATGCCCCTGTCCGTCGTCTACGCCGCGGCGATGATCAAGGGGTTCGGAGCCGAGGTCAACGCGGGGTTGAAGCTGATCGACCCCTCCCTGGCCGAGGCGATCTCGCGGGCGGCCCGCGAGGTGCTCGAGGGGAGGTTCGACGACCAGTTCGTCCTGGACCTTTTCCAGACCGGCTCGGGGACCTCGACGAACATGAACGTCAACGAGGTGCTCGCCAACCGGGCGAACGAGCTGCTCGGCAAGCCCCTCGGCGGCAATTCCCCCGTCCACCCGAACGACCACGTGAACCGCTGCCAGTCCAGCAACGACGTGATCCCGTCGGCGATCCGGATCGCCGCGCGGCGAGAGCTCTCCGAGCGGCTCCTTCCGGCGCTCTCCTCCCTGCGGGACGCGCTCTCCGCCAAGGCGGGGGAATTCTCCGACGTCCTCAAGATCGGGCGGACCCACCTCCAGGACGCCGTTCCCGTCACCCTGGGGCAGGAATTCTCCGGGTATGCCTCCCAGGTCGATCACGGGATCCGGCGGGTCCGGGCCGCCTTGGCCGATCTCGAAGAGCTTCCGCTCGGAGGAACCGCGGTGGGGACGGGACTTTCCGCCCACCCGGAGTTCGGACCGCGGACGATCGCCGAGATCGCGTCCGCCACCGGGATCCCGTTCCGCCCCGCGGAGAACCGGTTCGAGGCGATGGGGGCCCAGGACCCGCTCGTCGCGGCCAGCGGGGCGCTCAAGGGGCTTGCCGCCTCGCTGATGAAGATCTCCCACGACCTGCGACTTCTGTCCTCCGGCCCGCGCTGTGGCATCGGGGAGATCGACCTCCCTTCGCTTCAGCCCGGCTCCTCCATCATGCCGGGGAAGGTCAACCCCGTCATTCTCGAGATGGCGATCCAGGTGGCGGCGCAGGTGATCGGAAACGACGTGGTGGTGACCCTCGGCGGTTCGCTCGGGATCCTGGAGCTCAACGTCATGCTCCCGGTGATGGCGCGCAACCTGCTCGAGTCGGTCGGGCTTCTCGCCTCCGCGGCCACCCTGCTGACGGATCGATGCGTTTCCGGGATCACCCCCAACCGGAAGCGTTGCGAGGAGCTGATCGAGCAGAGCCTGGCGATGGTCACCCCCCTGGCCGTCCGGATCGGGTACGACAAGGCCGCGGAGCTTGCCCACGAGGCGTACCACTCGGGGAAGACGATCCGGGCGGTCCTTCGGGAGAGGAAAGTTCTCCCCCCGGAGGAGATCCGGGAGATCCTCGACCCCGGGAAAATGGTTTGACCCTGTCCTGGACATTTCCCGGGATGGTATAATCCGCAGGAAATGGATACGGTAACCCACGGGCTCGCGGGCTGGATCACCGCCCGCGCCCTTCCCAAGGATAGCGCTCGAAAGGAAGCCACTGCGGCGGTGGTCATCGGATCGCTGCTGCCCGACGCAGACCACGTGGCCACCCTCCTGGGCAATGAACTCTACCTCAAGCTTCACCGGGGCGTCTCCCACGGATTCGCCGGCGTGGCGGTGACCTCGCTCCTCGTCGCCCTCCTTCTCTACCGGTACGGGAAGTGGAAGGAGCTGAAGAAACTCTACCTGCTCGTGCTGCTCGGGCAGCTTCTCCACATCTCCCTCGACCTGTTGAACTCGTACGGCACCCAGATCTTCCAGCCGTTTTCCGACGCGAGGATCTCCTTCGACATCCTGTTCGTCGTCGACCTTATCTTCACGGGGATCATCGTCGCCGGCCTTGCCCTCTCCCGACGCCGGCCCGCTCCCGCGCGCGCGGCGCTGGCCCTCCTCGCGGGGTACGTCGGCTTCGCCGCGGTCCTCCATTTCCGGGCCGAGGACGCCGTGCGGAGCGCGGCCAGGCGGCACGGCGTCCCGGTGGTCTCCACCGCGGCGCTTCCGCGGCTGGGGGAGATTTCCCTGGGCAAGAACGTGACCCGCGTCAAGCTGGTCGGGGAAGCGTGGGCGTCGCAGGAGCTCGAGGGACTTCCGAACCTGCCGATCCCCGAGCATCCCGGCCGGTTTCCCTTTCCGGCGGGTCCCTTCGCCTGGAACGGCTTCGTCGACGACGGGAGGACCTTTCTGCGC
>DASUAN010000291.1:0-10064 GCA_035763765.1 Candidatus Deferrimicrobiaceae bacterium | reverse complement strand
GGACAGGTCGTCGTAGATGCACAGCGCGTGACGGCCGCTGTCGCGGTAATACTCCCCAATCGTGCACCCCGCGTAGGGGGCAATGAAGTTGATCGGGGCGGACTGGGAGGCGGTCGCGGAGATGACGATCGTGTAGTCCATCGCGCCGAACTGGCGCAGCTTCTCGACCACCTGGGCGACCGTCGACTGTTTCTGGCCGATCGCCACATAAACGCAGATGACCCCTTTCCCCTTCTGGTTGATGATCGTGTCCAGAGCCACGGCGGTCTTGCCCGTCTGCCGGTCGCCGATGATGAGCTCGCGCTGCCCCCGGCCGATCGGGATCATCGAGTCGATCGCCTTGATTCCGGTCTGGAGCGGCTCCTTCACCGGCTGGCGCCTGACGATTCCCGGAGCAATGACCTCGATGCGGCGGAACTCCTTCGTCTCGATGGGCCCCCTTCCGTCGATTGGTTGCCCGAGGGAGTTCACGACGCGGCCGACCAGCGCGTCCCCGACCGGCACCTCGACGATGCGTCCCGTCCGGCGGACGACGTCTCCTTCCTTGATGAGGTGGTCGTCGCCCAACAGCGCGATGCCGACGTTATCCTCCTCGAGGTTCAGAACAATCCCCCGGACGTCCCCGGGGAACTCAAGAAGCTCCCCCGCCATCGCCTTCTCCAGCCCGTGGACGCGCGCGATGCCGTCCCCGACGGACAGGACGACGCCGGTCTCGGCGACATCGAGGCGGGTTTCGTAGCCCTTGATCTGGTTCCTGAGGATCTCCGTGATTTCTTCGGCGCGGATATTCATGGCGCTTGGCTTACCCCTTTTCGAGATTTTCCCGGATCTGATGGATCTGCGTGCGTGCGCTCCCGTCGTAGACGGTGGAGCCGACCTTCACGACCATTCCCGCCAGCACGGCGGGGTCTACCTTCTCCTCCAGCAGGACTTTCTTCCCGGTCTGCTGCTCGAGGACGGACTGGAGCAGGTCCCGCTGGGTCGCCGAGAGAGGCATCGGCACCGAGACCTCGATCCGCTCGATCCCCTCGCTCTGCTCGATCAGCCGGCGAAGCTCCGTCACGATCGGAGAGAGGATGTTCATTCTCCCCTTGTCGACCAGCAGAAAAAGGAAATTCCGCGTCGAGGGGAGGAACCCGGCGCTCGCGAGGGTCGCCTCGAGGGCGGCTTTCTTGTCCTGCCGGTTGATGTGGGCGGCTTCCATCACCTCGCGCAGGAGAGGGGTTTCAACAAGCTGCACGGCGAACCGTTCCGCCTCCTCGAGGATCCTGCGGATCCGCCTCTCCTCCTGCCCGATGGCGAAGAGCGCGCGGGCGTACCTTCGTGCCAGGCTTCCCCCGATCACCGGATGACCCCCCGGATCCGGTCGATGTTCTCCCGCACGATCCGCTCCTGATCCTCCCGCGTGATCGTCTTCGAGACGATCTCCTCGGCGGCCCGCGCGGAGAGTTCGGCCGCCTCCAGACGGAGCTCGGCCCGGGCTTTCTTCACCTCCTGGTCGGCGGCGAACTGGACCTGCGCATAAAGCCGTTCGATCTCGGCCTGGGCCGATTCCCGAATCCGCTTCGCCTCCTCGTCGGCCTCGGCGTCCATCTTCTGGTTCATCTCCGTGATCTCCTCGGAAAGCCGGGCCATCCGGGCGTCGATCGCCGCGAGCCTCTCCGCGGCGGCGGCTCTCGCCTTCGCGGCCTCGCCAATCGACTTCTTGAGAAGTTCGGCCCGTTCTTGCAGATACCCGGCGACGGGCTTCCGCAAAAAGTAGACGAGGACCCCGACGAGAATGCCGAAGTTCACGGCTTGCTTGAAGATCTCCCACCACGGGATGCCCGCGTGGCCAGCTCCCTCCTGGGCGGCGGCCGCCGCGGCAGGCGCCGCAAGAACGGCAACGAGGAGAAGGAGCGCGGTCATGCCACCCGCCTGCCGAGGACCTTCTCGGCGATCGCCTGGGAGAGGCGGGCGACCTCGGAACGCAGCACCTGGGCGGAGGTCTCTTTCTCCGCCTCGATCTGCTCTTTCATCGCGTTGATCTTCCGGTTGGTCTCCTCGACGACGGCTTCGATCCCCTTCCGCTCGGCCCGGGACGCCTCCTCCATCCGTGCACGCTTGCGGGCCAAGGCCTCGGCGGCCGCCTTTCGCAGGGATTCGTCGTGCTGCCGGGTCCTCGCTTCGGCATCGGCAAGGAGACGCTTCGACTCCTCGAGCGGCTTGACGGACCGGTTTTCGCGTTCCTGAAACGTGGTGAGGACCGGCCGGACGAGAGTGACGGAAAGAATGATCGCCAGTCCGACCACCAGCCCCATCTGGAAGACGGCGATCAGCGTGATGTCGAGCGTCTGGAAAATCTTGAGGACGAGTTCCATGGAACCGTCTCCCCCCGGGATTCCCTGCAGGCAAACGACTGGCGCAGATAGGTAAACGGAAAATTGGTATCACGGGTGGAAAGCCGCTGTCAAGCGGTTTTGGGAGGAACGCCGGCCGGACGCCGCGGTCCGCCGTAGAAAACGAAAAAGGGCACCGCAGGTTCGCTGCGGTGCCCTTTTCCTTCGGTTTCCGGAGCGGCCGGGGGTACGGGCGATCGCCCGCCTCCCGTCAGGTTGCTTTTCTCGCTCTTCGTTGCCGCGCGTCCGGAACGGTCGGTACGGTTCGATTACTTTCCGACGGCCTTCTTGCCTGCGTCCACGGCCTCTTTTCCGGCCTCAACGGCCGTCTTCCCGGCCTCCACGGCTTTTTGTGCCTCGGCAGGCGCTCCCGCAGGGGCGGCAGCCGCGTTATCCGCCGGGGCTGCGGCCGGCGGCGGGGGCGGAGGAGGCGGAGGCGGTGCCTTCTTCTCCGCGCACGCTGCGAGACCGATCGATGCGGCAAGCAACAGACTCAGGAACAGGGACCAATACTTGCGCATTGCCTTTCGCTCCTTTCCTTTCGGAGTTTATCCGTCTTCCGGATAATGGTATGGGTGGCTTATGCGGCGAAATATAACACATGTCAAACGTGATGCAACTGTTTTTTCCGGATTCTCCCGTCCTGCGGACGCGGGTTGTCCTTCCGAACAATCCCCCTACTTCCCTCCGAAGAGGATTTCGCAGAGCCTGGCGAACTCCCCTTCGGAAAAGAAGGAGACCTCGAACCGCCCTCGCTTCGGCGTCCCCCGGATGCGCACTTTCGTCCCTCCCCTCCGGGAGAGCCGCTCTTCCAGGTCCTTGAGGTGGGGATCGCGGGGCCGCGCTTTGCGCAACGGAACCTTCCCTTCCCCCTCCTGGCAGATTCGCTCCACTTCGCGCACGGAGAGCCCCTTTCGCATCGCGGCTTCGAAGATGGAAAGGAGACGGCCGGAGGGCGCCGAAAGCAGCGCCCGCGCATGCCCCGCCGAGAGGCGGCCGTCGACGACCGCCTGCTTCACGGGGGCGGGAAGCTTCAGCAGCCGGATCGTATTCGCCACCGTCACGCGGTCCTTCCCTACGCGCCGCGCGATCTCCTCGTGGGAGAGCGAGAATTCGGCGGCGAGCCGGTGGTACGCCTCCGCGAGTTCGATCGCATTGAGGTCCGACCGCTGGACATTCTCCACCAGGGCGGCCTCGAGCGATTCCCGGTCCGAGAATTTCTTCACGATGGCGGGGATCGACTCGACGCCCGCGGCCTGCGCGGCGCGCAGCCTTCGCTCCCCCGCGACGAGCTCATACCCGGCGGTCGTGGGGCGCACGATCACGGGCTGGAGGATGCCCTTCTCGCGGACGGAGTCGACCAGGTCCCGCAGTTCCTCGGGGGAAAAGGAGCGCCGGGGCTGCTGTCCGCTCCCCCGGATTTCGCTCACCGGAATGCGGAGGAAGTCGGGTTCCCGCCCCGCGGGGCCGGGCAACAGCGCCGACAGGCCCCTCCCCAGAACCTTCTTTTTCATCGGATCGGGTTTTCGTTCCATCGGTTCACCATCTCTTTGGCAAGTTCGAGGTAAGACTGCGACCCCCGGGAGCTCACCGCGTACAGGATCGCCGGCTTCCCGAACGAAGGGGACTCGGACAGCCGGACGTTGCGTGGTATAACTGTTTGAAATACTTGAGAATTTAGGTTTTCCCGTGCCTCCGCGGCGACCTGGTGGGAGAGGTTGTTCCGGGAATCGAACATGGTGAGGAGAACCCCCTCCACCCGGAGGGAAGGATTGAGGGACTCCCGGATCTTCTCGATCGTGCGGTAGAGGCTTCCCAATCCCTCGAGGGCGTAATATTCGCACTGCAGGGGGATCAGCACGGACCTCGCCGCGCACAGGGCGTTGATGGTCAGAAGGCCCAACGAGGGGGGGCAGTCGATGAGGATGACCTCGTACCGGTTCTCGATGGGATGCAGCGCCTCCCGGAGCCGGGTCTCCCGCCCCTCCTGGCCGACCAGCTCGATCTCCGCCCCGATCAGGTCGCCCGCTGCGGGCAGGAGGTGGAGAAACGGCAGGTCGGTTCGGAGAATCGCCTCTTCCGCCGGCATCTCGGAGAGCAGCACGCGATAGACGTTCTTTTCGACCTCGCCCCCCGGGGTTCCGCCCGCCCCCGACGTCGCGTTCGCCTGGGGGTCCAGGTCGACGAGAAGGGTCGTCTTCTCCATCACGGCGAGGGAGGCGGCGAGATTGACCGCCGTGGTGGTCTTCCCCACCCCCCCCTTCTGATTGGCAACGGCGATGACGTGCGTCAAGCGGTCGCGCTCCTAAGAGCCGGCGAAACCGGGCGATATCCGAAATCAAGGGTATCTTGTACCACGCCGGGGCGGAGGGGAGATACGAAAAAATTCCGGATCCGCAAGGCGTCCCGCCGTCCCTCCCTTACGGGGCGAGGATCTCCCGGATCTCCCGCAGGCCCATCCGCAACGGAAGCTCGAACCGGCACGTGCGTCCCAGGGAGGCCCCCGGGGGCAACAACCTGGGGCCCCGAAGGCGCTTCCCCCTCTTGCTCCCCCCGCCTCCCCCCGTCATCACCAATATACGGCCCCCGGGGGCGAGATACGGCAAAAGGAGGAAGACGGCGTCTTCCGGCGGGAGGGTCGCCCGGGTGACGATATGCTCGAACGTTCCGAGGTCGAGCGGCCTCCGCGGCTCCAGCCGTCCCTGGACCACTTCCGTGTTGGCGAGGGACAGCGTCCGGCGGAGATGGGAGAGGAAAGCGCATTTTTTCGCCGACGATTCCAGAAGGACGACGCGCGTTTCCGGAAGAACGACGGCAAGGGGAATCCCCGGGTAGCCGGCCCCCGAGCCGAAATCCAGGATCCGGCCGGGAAACGGGGAAAACCGAAGCAGAAGAAGGGAGTCCAGGATATGCTTGACGGCGACTTCGTCGGGGTCGGTGATCGCCGTGAGCCGGATCGACCGATTCCAGCGAAGCATTTCCCCGGCGTGGGCGATGAAGGCGTCCACGGCTCCGGGCGGCACGGAGAGCCCCGCATCGGAGAGAAGCCCGGCGAGAACGCTCTTCGCGGGCAATGGAATGTCCGGCCCGCCGTTCAAAAAATCCCTCCTTTGGCACCCCCCTGTTCCACGTGGAACACCCCCCCAAGCCGCGTTACCGGCCTGCAGGGGTGGCCGCCCCGCCTTTTTTCAGCGCCACGAGGAGAATGGCCACTGCCGCCGGTGTGACCCCCGGGATCCGCTGGGCCTGCCCGATCGAGGCCGGGCGTACCCGGACGAGCTTGTCCCGGACCTCCGCGGACAGCCCGTAGACCGCCTCGAAGGAAAAGCCGCCAGGAAACCGCATCTCCTCGTATCTCCTTAGCTTTTGGGCTTCCTCCTCCTGTCGCCGGATATACCCGTCGAACTTTACGATCAGTTCCGCCTGGGAGACCACCTCCGAAGGGAACCGGGCGAGGTCCGGATCGTTCGCCGCGAGCAGGGAGGCCGTCACCTCGGGGCGGCGCAGCAGCTCTGCGTACGGGATTCCGGGACGGACCGGCGCCCCTCCCTCCGCCTCCACGGCCTGGGCCAGCGGATGCCCCGCCAGGACGCGGGACGTCGCAAGGAGCGAAAGAAGGGTGGAAAGCCCCTCCCGCTTCGCGCAGAACTCCCGGTACCGTTCGTCGGGGAGAAGCCCCACCCGGTGCCCGATCTCGGAAACGCGCAGGTCGGCATTGTCCTCCCGCAGGAGAAGGCGATATTCGGCGCGGGAAGTGAACATCCGGTACGGCTCCTGGGCCCCCTTCGTGACCAGATCGTCGATCAGGACCCCGAGGTACGCCTCGCTGCGTCCGAACACCACCGGTTCCTTCCCCTGGACCCTTCGCGCCGCGTTGATCCCGGCGACGATCCCCTGCGCCGCGGCTTCCTCGTACCCGCTGGTGCCGTTGATCTGCCCGGCGTGGAACAGGTTCGCGACGATCTTCGTCTCAAGCGAGGGGGAAAGCTGGACGGGATCGACGAAATCGTACTCGATCGCATATCCCGGACGGACGATCTCCACCTCCTCGAGCCCGGGGATCGTGCGAAGCATCTTGATCTGGATGTCGTAGGGCAGGCTCGTCGAGACCCCGTTCGGGTAGTATTCGGCGGTCCGGAGTCCCTCCGGTTCGAGGAAGACGTGGTGTCGCTCCCGGTCGGAGAACCGGACTACCTTGTCCTCGATCGACGGGCAGTATCTCGGCCCGATCCCCCGGATCACCCCGGAATAGAGGGGAGAGCGGGAAAGACCGGAACGGATCGCATCGTGGGTTCTCTGATTCGTGTGCGTGACGTAGCACGCGACCTGCGGCCTTCGGATCTCCTTGTTTTCGAAGGAGAACGGGACCGGCGGGTCGTCGCCCCACTGCGGGGAGGTCCTGGAGAAATCGATCGTCTTCCCGTCCAGGCGGGGGGTGGTGCCGGTCTTTAGCCTCCCGACCGAAAACCCGAGGTCCCGCAGCGAGTCGGAAAGCTTCATCGAGGGGAAATCCCCCGCCCTGCCCGCCGGGAAGTTCACCAGGCCGATGTGGACAAGTCCTTTGAGAAAGGTCCCGGTGCAGAGAACGACCGTCTTCCCGCGGTACCGGACCCCCAGGTTCGTATCGACCCCCAGGGCCCTTCCTCCCTCCGCGTGGACCGCGTCGACCATCGCCTGCTTGATATCCAGGCCGTAGGTGCTCTCCAGGACTTTCTTCATCCGGAGGCGGTAGAGCTGCTTGTCGGCCTGCGCCCGGGAAGAGCGCACCGCGGGCCCTTTGCTCGTGTTCAGCTGGCGGAATTGGATCCCCGTCGCATCGATGTTCTTCGCCATCTCTCCGCCCAAGGCGTCGATCTCCCGGACGAGGTGTCCCTTGGCCAGCCCGCCGATGGCGGGATTGCACGACATGAGTCCGATGGCATCGGCATGGATCGTCAGCAGAAGGGTGGAACATCCCATCCTGGCGGCCGCCAAGGCCGCCTCGCAGCCGGCGTGCCCCCCCCCGACGACGACGACGTCGTACTCCTTCGGATATTCGAACCGGCCCACCGCTTCTCCTTTCCGGCTGTTCCACGTGGAACAAGCAGCGAAAAAACCTTTCTGTTCGATCACTTTCCTATGCAAAAGGTGCTGAAGATGGCGTGCAATACCTCTTCGGGGGCGATCTCCCCGGTGAGTTCGGCAAGCGCCTGGGCCGCCTCCCGGACGTCGGCGGCGATGAATTCCATGGGGAGGGCGTTTCCGGACGCCTCCCGGGCACGCCCCAAGGCGATCTCGGCCTTCCGGACCGCCTCCCGATGGCGGATCCGGGTAAGCGGTGCCTCGGTCATTATAGCATCCTCCTCCGGCGCCAGATCGCGGGCGATCTCCCGAAGAAGCGAATCGATCCCCTCCCCGGTCTTCGCCGACACGGGAAGGGTCTCTTTCCGGCCGGGACCGCAAAATTGGGCACCGTTCTCCGACGCCGGAAGATCCCGCTTGTTGAGGAGAACCAGGTGGGGGCGGCCCGCCACCTCCCGGTACGCTTCCCGGTCCCCTTCGTGGGCCGGCCGGCTCCGGTCCAAGACGAACAGCGTGAGATCCGCTCCGGCGATGATTTCCCGGCTCCGCCGGACCCCCTCGCGCTCGACCGGATCCTCTGCCTCCCGAAGCCCCGCCGTGTCGACCAGGCGCAGGGGGATTCCCGCCAGGGAAACCTCCCCGGAGAGGTAGTCTCTCGTGGTTCCCGGGATCTCGGTGACGATCGCCCGCTCTTCTCCCAGCAGGCGATTGAGCAGGCGCGACTTCCCCACGTTGGCTACCCCGGCGATCGCCACCGTCGCCCCGTCACGGAACCGATGGCCCCGGGTGTACGTTGCCAGGCACCGACCCACCTGTTCAATCAAATGCGATACCCGTTCTTGAACTTGGCTATGAAGCAGGGGAGGGACATCCTCGTCTTCCGAAAAATCGATCGATGCTTCCAGCAACGCGAAAAGGTCGAAAAGCTGCTCCCGAAGAGGGGAGATCGCCTCCCGGATCCCTCCCTTGAGCTGCCTGAGGGCCGCCCGGGCCGCGCCCTCCGTTTTCGCGGCGATCAGGTCGGCGAGCGCCTCTGCCTGCGTCAAGTCCATCTTCCCGTTTTGAAAGGCCCGGCGGGAGAATTCCCCGGGTTCGGCGGGAACCGCCCCCAGCTGACACGTCGCCGCGGCGGCCTGCTCCACGAGGACGGGATTGCCGTGCATGTGGATCTCCGCCACGTCCTCCCCGGTGAAGCTTTTCGGGGCGGGGAAGTAGACGACCAGCCCGGAGTCGAACTCCTCTCCCTTCCCGTCCCGAACCGTACACCGGACCAGCGCGCGCGCGGGGACGCGGGAGGGATCCGCCCCGGTCATGCGGAAGGCGATGGAAAACGCCTCCGGTCCGGAAAGCCGCAGGAGGGAGATCGCGCCGGCGCCGGGGGGGGTGGCGGGGGCGACGATCGTCGTTCCGTCGCTGCCCGTTTCTCCTCCCGGGGAGGTCGGGTGAGCCCGGGGGCGGCGATCGTCCACGGGTTTCTCCTTCGGGAGAGGGGGAGGCGGAAAGCCCTCGCGGTCAGGCTTGCGCCCGGGCCGCTTTTTCCGCTTTGGCCTGCCGGTTCTGGATCAGTTGCTGACCGATGGAAAGCAGGTTGTTCATCAGCCAGTAGATCGTGAGCCCCGTCGGGAACCCCCAGAACATGAAGGTGAAGATGACGGGCAAAAAGAGCATCATCTTCTGCTGGGTGGGGTCCATCCCCCCCGAGGGAGAAAGTTTCTGCTGAACGAACATCGAGATCCCCATGAGTAGGGGGAGCAGGCGGATCGGGATCGTGTACCCCGCCACGGCGATGTCCCACAGGTGCTCGGGGGCGGACAGGTCGTCGATCCAGAGCAGGAACGGGGCGTGGCGGAGCTCGATCGCCACGAGGAGTCCCTTGTAGAGAGCGATGAAGACCGGGATCTGGAGCAGCATCGGAAGGCACCCGCTCATGGGGTTGATCTTGTACGTCTTGTAGAGATTCATCATCTCCTGCTGCTGCCTCGCCTTGTCGTCCTTGTACTTCTCCTTGATCTTGTTCAAGATGGGGGCGAGCTCCTGCATCTTCTTCATCGAGGCCATCGACTTCTGCGTGAGGGGGTAGAAGAGGATCTTGATGATGATCGTCAGGATGATGATGTCGATCCCGTAGTTCCCCGTCACGCGATTGCTCGCCGCGAGCAACCAGACCAGGGGCTTGGCGATCACCGAAAACCATCCGTAATCCACGAGCTGTTCCAGGTTCTTGCCGGCGGCCTCGAGGAGGTTGTATTCCTTCGGCCCCATGAACGAGCGGGCGGAAAAGGAGAGCACCTCCCGCGGCCCGAGGACCACGGAGGAACCGGCGAGCGCGATCCGGATCCCGTTCTCGCCCAGCAGGGCGACCCGCTCGAGGCTCCACTCCTTCTCGGGAATCACGACCAACGTGAAATATTTGGCGTCGGCGGCCGCCCACCGTGCCGGGCCCTTTTCGATCCCCCCCTTGGAGATCTTCTTCAAATCGAGCTGATTGATTTTGCCCCCGGAATTCACGACGGCCCCCTTGAAGGAATAGGAGTCGCCGCCCAGTTCCCCCTCGAAGATCTGGGAAAGTTCCATCCCCGGGCGGAACCGCAGGGATCCCTTCTCGCCGTTCGTCACCTTCTGGGC
>DASUAN010000290.1:0-10449 GCA_035763765.1 Candidatus Deferrimicrobiaceae bacterium | reverse complement strand
GCCAGGGCGGAGGGGATGAGGTCGGGGTCCACGCCGTTCAGCACGAAGTTGACGCTTCCTTTCCTGAGCTCGAGGAACCGCACGTTGCTGTCGGGAAGGAACTTGACGACGATCGTTTCGATGCGCGGAGGCCCTGCGAAGTATCCCTCGAACCGGGAGAGTCGGATCTCGGCGTCCTGCTGATAGTCGTCCACCCGGTAGGGACCCGCCCCGATCGGAGGGGAGTACCCCGCGGCCGGCGATCCGGCGGGGACAATCCCCCGCGTCATCCCGACCAGGAACGGGGCGAACGGCTCCGAAAGGCGGAAGATCACCGTACGGGGATCGGGCGTCTCGATCGACCGGATCGGGTCGTACGTCGTCCGGTGCGGGGAGCGGTTCGCCGGGTCGAGGATCCATTCGAAGGTGTAGCGGACGTCGGCGGAGGTGAGTTCCCTCCCGTCGTGGAACTGAACCCCGTTCCGGAGGCGGAAGACGATCTCGGTGGGGGACCTTTCCTCCCATCCCTCCGCCAGTTCCGGCACGGGATTTCCCGACGCGTCCAGCCGCAGCAGGGAGGCGTGGGTCATCTGCAGAATCTGGGTCCCGTACGCATCGGTGGAAAGACGCGGATCGATGCCCGATGGAGCCCCGGGGAAGGCGATGACCAGCCTTCCCTCCTCGATCGGGGGCTTCGGCGTGCACCCTGCGACCGGAAACGACGCGAGCGCCAGCACGGACAGGGCGATGCGCAAGGCGGCTCTCACCGGCTCATGGTAGCACGCGTAATTTTCCAATATTCCTAAAGTTCTATCCGGAAATGCCGAAAAGGATCCTGGTGACGAGTCCGGTGCGTTGGGGGCGGTTCGTTCGAAAAACGGTTCGGGGCACGAGGAGATGAGCCGATGATCAGGAAATTCCGCGATATCCCCATCCAGAAGAAGCTCGTATCGGTGATCTTGCTGACCAGCGGACTCCTCCTGGCATGCTCCACGATCGTATTCGTGATCGACGAGGCGTTTACCTTCCGGAAGGATGCCCTCGTCGACCTGGAATCGACCGCCTCCGCCGTCGGGAAAAACAGCGTTGCGGCCCTGATGCTCCGGGACCCGAAAGCGGCGGCCGAGTCCTTGTCCGAACTACGGAGAAACGAGTCGATCCTTGCCGCCTGCCTGCTCACGGCCGGCCGTGAAGTCCTGGCGGAATACGCCTCTGCGGCGGCAGGCCCCGGGGTTAACCCCCTTGCAGGCTCGCCCGGCGAAGCGCTGCGGAAAATCGATCCCGAAGTGCTGGAGTCCCTGCGCATCGGGGGATCCAGATCCTGGGACTTCCGCTTCATCGACGTGGTGTCGGAGATCGAGACGGACGGCCAGCAGATCGGCACGGTGGTCCTGCGGGCCTCCCTTCGACAGTTGGGGGACCGCATGCAGCGGTATATTCTCCTCTCGACCCTGGTCCTCATCGGCTCCTTCTGCGGGGCGTACCTGCTCTCCCGCCGCTTCGGTCCCGCGATCTCCCAGCCGATCGTGGATCTGGCCGGAACGATGAAGGGCGTATCGAAGGGCCAGAATTTCGGCGTCCGCTGCAAGAAGCACGGCGACGACGAGATCGGGGACCTGATCGAGGGATTCAACGAGATGCTGGAGCACATCCAAGCCCGGGACGAGATGCTTCGGAGGCACAAGGAGGGGCTTGAAGCGGAAGTGGAGCGACGGACCATCGAGTTCATCGAGGCCAAGGAGGCCGCAGAGGCCGCCAGCCGGGCGAAGTCCCAGTTCCTTGCGAACATGAGCCACGAGATTCGCACCCCGATGAACGGCATCCTCGGGATGACGGAGCTCCTGCTCCAGGGGGATCTGTCGACCGAAAACCGCAGATGTGTGGAGATCGTCCGCCGTTCCGGGGAGGGACTCCTCGACATCATCAACGACATCCTGGACTTCTCCCGGATCGAGGCGGGGAAGATCGAGCTGGACAACGTGCCCTTCGACCTGGGGGGGCTCGTCGAGGATGTGGCGGAACTCCTCTCGGAGCGCGCCCAGAGCAAGAGGCTCGAGCTGATCTCATATGTCGAGCCGGACATCCCCTCCGCGCTCAGCGGAGATCCCGGGCGGATTCGGCAGGTCCTGGTCAATCTCACGGGGAACGCCGTGAAGTTCACGGAAAAAGGCGAGGTATGCATACGGGTAACCATGGTTGCCAGGGACGAGGATTCGGTGACCCTCCGGTTCTCCGTACGGGACACGGGAATCGGAATCCCGAAGGAGGCGCAGGCGAAGATCTTCGAATCCTTCATTCAGGCCGACGGATCCACCACGCGGAAGTACGGCGGCACCGGGCTGGGACTGAGCATTTCGAGGCAGTTGGTCAGAATGATGGGCGGGGAAATTGGTCTCACGAGCGAGCCGGGAGTCGGGTCGGAGTTTTCTTTCACGATTGCCCTCCGGAAGCCGGCCGAATCGAGCCTGTCCCCGGTGATCGCCCGGACGAACCTGAAGGGACTGAGAGTGCTCGTGGTGGACGACAACGGCACGAACCGGGAGATCCTCGAAAAGCAACTGTCCTCCTGGGGGATGCATTGCCGCGGCGCCGGCGGCGGGGAGGAGGCGCTCCTCCTCCTGCGCGCAGCGGTTGAGGAGAGGACCCCCTACGATCTGGCGCTCCTGGACTTCAACATGCCCGACATGGACGGCCTAGCGCTGGGGAAAAAGATCAAGTCGGACGAGGGCATATCGGAAACCCGGCTCATCCTGATCTCTTCCATCGGAATTCGGGGAGACGGCAGGACGGCGAGGAAGATAGGGATTTCCGGCTACCTGACGAAGCCCGTCCGGCAGTCCGTCCTCTACGACTGCATCGCCGCGGTGGCGGGGACGCAGGATCCGGGGAAGATAGGAAAGATGGTGACCCGCTATACGGTTCCCGGGGACCGTCAGAAGATCGGAGGCAGGATCCTGCTGGTGGAGGACAACCCCGTAAATCGGGAGGTCACCCTCGGGATGCTCACCGCCCTCGGTTCCCAGACGGTGATGGCGGTGAACGGGCAGGAGGCACTCGAAGCGATCGAATCCGAACGCTTCGATCTGGTCCTGATGGACTGTCAGATGCCCGTCATGGACGGATACGAGGCCACCCGGATCCTCCGGTCCAGGGAAAGCGAGAACGGGAAAGACCGCCTGATCGTCATCGCCCTTACGGCCAATGCCCTGCCCGGAGACAGCGACCGATGCATGGCCGCCGGGATGGACGATTACATGAGCAAACCGTTCACGATGCAGAAGCTTCACGAAACGCTTGCAAAGTGGATCTGCGGGGACGGCAAGCCGGAGCGGGAGACGACCACCTTGCCGTCGGAGGAACCGTTTCCCGAGAATAAGGAGCAGGCGTCCCCGATCAACCAGGCCGTGCTCGACGGCATCCGGAGCCTGGAGGCTCCGGGAGAGGAGGGAGGGTTGTTCCGAAAGATCCTGTCCCTCTACCTCTCCGATTCCCAGACCCTGTTGGACGGAGTCCTCCAGGCTTCGGTGAAGGGGGACGGGGAATCCCTCCGGAAGGCTGCCCACGCCCTGAAATCCAGCAGTGCCAACGTCGGGGCGACGGACCTCTCGGACCTATGCCGAAGGGTGGAGGAGATGGCTCGGGCGGGGGAACCTCCCGGAGCGGAAAATCCCCTCCTGGCAAGATTGGAGGGGGAATACCGGTCGGTCCGCTGCGCTCTGGCGGGCATTTTGGAAGGGAAACCGACGTAAGGGGGATGGAGTCGTGATGCCCACCACAAAGCGATTTGGGGAGGAACCGTGCCGGATCCGTTAACAGAAATCAGGAATTCGCCGCTGATTCTCGTGGTGGACGACGATGCCGGAACGAGGCTCCTTGCCTCGGCCTCCCTCAAGAAGGCCGGCTTCGCCACGATGGAGGCGGCCGATGGGGAGGACGGCGTCGCCGCCTTCGACCGGTTCCGTCCGGACGTCATCCTCCTGGACGTCATGATGCCGCGGATGGACGGATTCCAGGCATGCCAAGCGATCCGCAAGCGTCCCGGCGGGGATCGGGTCCCCGTCATGATGATGACCGGTCTCGAGGACCTTGCCTCCATCCACCGGGCCTACGAGGTCGGTGCAACGGACTTCATCACCAAGCCGATCAATTGGGTGATTCTCGGACACCGGGTCAGCTACCTCCTGCGAGCCAGCCGGGCGTTCCAGGACCTCACCGCGAGCGAGGAGAAAACCCGTGCCCTGATGCGGGCGATCCCGGACCTGATCTTCCGGATCGGGGTGGACGGAACCGTGCTGGACCTTCTTTCGGGCGATTCGTCCGGAAAACATACGACCGTTGACCGCTGGGCCGGCCGGAAGCTCTCGGAGATGATATCCGACGGGGTGGCCGAGGAGGTATTCCGGCATGCGGACCAGGCCCGCGAGACCGGGGAGGTCGGAGTGTTCGAGTACACCCTGACCCACCGGGGAGAGCAACGGAATTTCGAGGCGCGGGTCATCTCGATCCCGGACGGGGAATCCCTCTTCATCGCCCGGGATGTCACGGATCGAAAGAAGGCGGAGGATCGGCTCACCTACTTGGCGTACCACGATTCCCTGACCGAACTGCCCAACCGGGTGACCTTCAACGAACGGCTGATATTGGACCTGGCCCGGGCGAAGCGTCGAAAGGAGGTCGTCGGCGTCCTGCTCATCGACCTGGACCGGTTCAAGGAGGTCAACGACACCCTTGGCCACGAATCCGGGGATCATCTCCTCGTGGCGGTTGCGCGGCGGCTCCGGGAAACGATCCGGGAGACGGACACCCTGGCGAGGCTGTCAGGGGACGAATTCTGCATCATCCTGCCGGACCAGAAGGACGTGAATGCTGCCTTGGATGCGGCCAGCCGGATTCGACACGCGTTCATGACTCCTTACCGCATCGGCGAGCATGAGATCCACATGACGGCCAGCCTCGGACTGAGCCTGTTCCCCCACAACGGGGAGGCGCCGGACACCTTGATGAAGTATGCCGACATCGCCATGTTCCGGGCCAAGGCGCTGGGAAGGGATACCCTTCAGGTCTTCTCCGAGGAGATGAGCATCGCGGTCCAGGAACGCGCCAAGATGGAGAAGGGGCTCCGGACAGCCATAGAAAGGAACGAATTCAGGGTCTTCTACCAGCCCGAAATCGACCTGGAGACCGGCTTGATCGTGGGGGCGGAGGCGCTCGTTCGGTGGAATACCTCCGACGATGGAATGATCCCGCCGATGAAGTTCATCCCGATCGCGGAGGAGACGGGCGCGATCATCCCCATGAGCGAGTGGATTATCCGGACGGCCTGCGCTCAGGCGAAGAAATGGCAGGACGAAGGCTTTTCGCCTTTCCGGATTTCGGTCAACATTTCGGCCCGGCTGTTCCAGCAGTACGACCTGGCCAAGACGGTCCTCCACATCCTGAGGCAGACAGGCCTCGAGCCGAATTCGCTCGAGCTGGAGATCACCGAGTCCGTGGCGATGCAGAACATGGAAGCCAGCATGGAGACCCTGTGGAAACTGAACGAGTTCTCCATCCGCGTCGCGATGGACGACTTCGGGACCGGATACTCTTCCCTGGCCTATCTCAAGAAGTTCCCGATCCAGCTCCTGAAGATCGACAGAGGCTTCATCCGGGAACTGGACCATAATCCCGAGGACCGGACGATCGTGCAAGCGATCATCGCGATGGCCCATACCCTGAAAATCGATGTGGTCGCCGAGGGCGTGGAAAGGCCGGAGCAGCTCGATCTTCTGAAATCCTTCGGGTGCGGCTACGCCCAGGGATTCTATTTCGGCAAGCCCGTACCGGAACAAGATTTCAGGAACCTGTTGTCGGAAAACAGAAAAATCATCCTATGAAGACCGGACCCTTCCTGGGAAAATTCGGGCCTACGTCGCACATCGTTGCGTTCCGAAACGTCGTGAAGGAACGGTGCCGCAGGAGGTGAGGGAACCTCCACCGGCTCCTGCCTTCGGCGGTCCGCTGCTTTCCCATTCGTTCTGCTTGTTCCCCCCTCTTTCCTGAATTAAAATAGGAAAATGCACATAATCTTGCTGAAGGTAACAACCTTCTTCTACCTTGCAGGGGCCCTTCTCTACCTCTATTTCATCATCACGCTGAACGAGAGAGGGGCGCGCCTGGGCCGGATGTCCCTCCTGATCGGCGTCCTTCTCCACGCCGCGGGTTTTGGCCTCCGGTATGCGGCCGCCGGGTACACCCCCATCACCAACCTGTTCGAGTCGCTCTCGTTCTTCGCGTTTTCGATCGCGGGCACCTTCCTCGTCGTCGAGATCCGGTACAATCTTCGCACTCTGGGCTCCTTCGTCGCCCCGATCGCCTTCGTCTTCAGCATGTTCGCCGCGTTCATGCCGGGAGAGGTCGCCGGACTGGCTCCCGCCCTGAACTCCTATTGGCTTCCGATCCACGTCTTGCTTCTGTTCCTCGGCGACGCGGTCTTCGCCGTCGCCTTCGGGGCGGGGGTCATGTACCTCCTGCAGGAAAAACAGGTCAAGCGCAAGAAGATGGGCGCGATCTTCAAGCGCCTTCCCTCCCTCGACGTGCTCGACGAAATCAATTACCGGTGCCTGACGGTCGGGTTCCCCCTTCTCACCGTGGGAATCATCACGGGGTCGATCTGGGCCGAGTACGCCTGGGGTTCCTACTGGAGCTGGGATCCGAAGGAGACGTGGTCGCTGATCACCTGGCTCCTCTATGCCGCGCTGCTCCACGGGCGGCTGACGGTGGGGTGGCGGGGGCGCAAGGCGGCGATTCTTGCGATCGTCGGATTCGGCGCGGTCCTCTTCACGTTCCTGGGCGTCAATCTTCTTCTGCCGGGCCTCCATTCCTACTCCAGTCTTTCGCGGTGAAGGGGAGGGCAGGGATTTCCCGATGGGGCAGATTATCATCATAGGGCTCAACCACCGGACCGCACCCGTGGAGGTCCGGGAGCGTCTCGCCTTCCCCTCGGAGACGATCGGCCACGCGTTGCGCGGTCTCCTCGAGCGGCAGTCGCTCCGGGAGGGGGTGATCCTCTCGACGTGCAACCGGGTGGAGGTCTGCGCCCTGGCGAGCGAGGGGTACCAGGGGACGGCCGACGTCAAGGAGTTCCTGGCGGGCTACCACGGGATTCCCCTGGCGGAGCTGAACGGGTATCTCTACCACTACGAGGGGGACGAGGCGGTTCGGCACCTCTTCCGGGTGGCCAGCAGCCTGGACTCCATGGTGCTCGGGGAGCCGCAGATCTTGGGCCAGGTGAAGGACGCCTACGGGTTCGCCTCCGAGTTCCGGTCGATCGGCCCGATCCTCGACAAGTTCTTCGCGAAGACGTTCTCGGTGGCGAAGCGGGTTCGCACCGAGACCAAAGTGGCGACCAGCGCCGTGTCGGTCTCCTCCGCCGCGGTCGAACTGGCGAGGAAGATCTTCGGGGATCTCTCGGAACAGACCGTGATGCTCATCGGCGCCGGCGAGATGTGCGAACTGGCCGCCAGGCACCTCATCTCCGCGGGGGTCAAGGGGATCCTGGTGACCAACCGCACCTTCGAACGTGCGGTGAAGCTTGCCGAGGAGTTCGGGGGGACCCCGATCCGGTTCGACGAATTGACGGTTCATCTGAAGCGGGCCGACATCGTTCTGTCCTCCACGGGAGCGCCGCATTTCATTCTCCGGAAGCCGGACGTCGAGGAGATCATCCGGATCCGGAAGAACCGCCCCATGTTCTTCATCGACATGGCCGTCCCCCGCGACATCGACCCCGATGCGAACCAGATCGACAACGTCTACGTGTACGACATCGACGACCTGAACAACGTGATCGAGACGAACCTGGAGGAGCGGCAGCGGGAGGCGAGGAAGGCCGAGCAGCTCGTGACGGAAGAGGTCCGGTCGTTCCGCCGATGGCTCGAGGCGCAGCAGGTCACCCCGACCATCATCTCCCTCCGCAGGAAGTTCGAGCAGGTCAAGAACGCCGAGGTGGCCAAGGCGGTCTCGACGCTCGGGGCGGAGGACCCCAAGACGCGGAAGGTGGTGGAATCCCTCGCTTCCTCGATCGTCAACAAGATCCTGCATCTGCCCATCGCCGCGCTGAAGAAGGACGCCGACGGCCGGAACCCGGTGGATCTCGTGGCGATGGTCCGGGAAATCTTCGACCTTGCCGAAGGGGTGGGACGGGAAGAATCCGGTGAGGACGAGGACACCGAAGCGGGCTCGCGGGAGTAGGGCGGAAGAAACCGGGAGGGGAACGGCTTGGCGAAAACGGGAACGGTGATCCGACTCGGAAGCCGCGGCAGTAAGCTCGCCATGTGGCAGGCCGAATTCGTGAAAGACGCGATCGAGCGGAAAACGGGAAGGCCGGTGGAAATCACGAGGATCCGGACGACGGGCGATATGATCCTCGATGTTCCGCTGGCCCGCGTCGGGGGAAAGGGTCTCTTCGTCAAGGAGATCGAGGAGGCGCTGGGAAACGGCAGCATCGACCTCGCGGTCCACTCGATGAAGGACGTCCCCACCGACCTGCCCGACGGGCTCGGGATCGTGGCCATCACGCGCCGCGAGGACCCGCGGGACGCCTTCCTGTCCGTGAAGCACCGGAAGTTTGCGGAGCTCCCCCGGGGGGCGAAGCTGGGGACGAGCTCCCTGCGCCGGCAGACCCAGCTTCTCGGGCTGCGGCCGGATCTTTCGATCGAGAGCCTCCGCGGGAATCTCGACACGCGGATCCGGAAGATGGAGGAGGGGCGCTTCGACGCCATCGTCCTCGCGGCCGCGGGGCTTCATCGCCTGGGATGGCAGTCGAAGATCACCGAGTACCTCTCCGAGGAGATTTCCCTTCCCGCGATCGGACAGGGGGCCCTCGGGATCGAGATCCGCACCCGGGACGGGGACACCCGGGAGGCGGTCTCGTTCCTCGACGATCGGGACACCTCCCTCGCGGTCCGCGCGGAGCGAGGGTTTCTGAAACGCCTCGAGGGGGGGTGCCAGGTCCCGATCGCCTCCCACGGGCGCACGGAAGGGGATCAAATCTTCCTGCAGGGGATGGTGGGGCGGCCCGACGGATCCGAGATCGTCCGCAGCAGCGCCCGGGGAAGCGTCGACGATCCGGAGGGGCTGGGGGTGATGCTCGCCGAGGAACTGCTCGGCCGGGGCGCGGAAAGGATCCTGGACGAAGTGTATCGGGCGGCAGGTAGTTAGATCATGTCCTTGCTGGGGAAAAGGATTCTGGTGACCCGGGGGGAAGGGCAGGGGGAGGAGTTTTCCGAGATCATCCGGAAGCGGGGGGGCGTTCCCGTGCTCTTTCCCACGGTACGGCTTCTTCCCCCCGATGATCCCGCCCCCCTGGACGAGGCCCTTGCCCGCCTGGCGACGTTCGACGGGATCCTGTTCACGAGTGCCAACGCCGCCCGGTTCTTCTTCGGACGCGCGGTGGACCGGGGGATTCGCGAGATTCCCGAGGGGGTCCGGGTCGCCTCCGTGGGACCCGCCACGAGCCGGGAGTTGCGGCGGCTCGGCTTTCCCGTCCATCGGACGGCGAGCAAACACACCGCGGAAGGATTGGTGGAGGCGCTGGCCGCCGAAGGAATCGCGGGGAAGCGGTTCCTCTTTCCCCGCGCGCTGGAAGGACGCGAGGTGCTCCCGGCGGAGATCCGCCGCTGGGGGGGGACGGTGGAAGTCGTGACGGCATACCGGAACGGCCTGCCTCCGAGAAATGAAAAGGCTGCCGGAGCGATCGGGGAGCACCCTCCCGACGTCTCGACCTTCGCGTCCCCCTCGGCGTTCCGCAACTTCTTCCTCCTGATGGGAGAGGAACGCGCGGCATTCGTCCTTTCCCGGAGCCGGATCGCCGTGATCGGCGCAGTGACGGCAAAGGCCGTCGAGGAGAGGGATTACCGCGTGGACATCATGCCCGAAACATTCACCTTGGCCGGGATGCTGGAGGCGATCGAGGCGCACTTCGCCTCCTCCTCCCGCGGAGGGGAGGAGTCATGACGTATCCCGAACACCGACCCAGGAGGCTTCGCAGGGGAGAAGGAATCCGCCGGATGGTCCGGGAGACGAAGCTCTCGGTGGACGACCTGATCTACCCCCTTTTCGCGGCCGCCGGAAAGAGGATCCGGAAGGAGATCTCCTCGATGCCCGGCGTTTTCCAGCTGAGCGTGGAGAATCTGGTGAAGGAGGTCCGGGAGGTCCATTCCCTGGGAATTCCCGCCGTTCTCCTCTTCGGCATTCCGGCGAAGAAGGACGCCGTGGGGTCGGACGCCTGCTCGGACGACGGGATCGTCCAGACGGCCGTCCGCGCGATCAAGGACGCCGTCCCCGACCTCCGGGTGATCACCGACGTCTGTTTCTGCGAGTACACCGACCACGGCCATTGCGGGATTCTCACCCGGGACGGCGACGTGGACAACGACGCCACGCTGGACATCCTGGCCCGGAGCGCGGTGACGCACGCCCGGGCGGGAG
>DASUAN010000289.1:0-3545 GCA_035763765.1 Candidatus Deferrimicrobiaceae bacterium | reverse complement strand
GAATCGCAGCGGATCACCTGACGGCACGCGTCTAGAGCTTAGGTGCGCATCGTATCGGGGAAATGGCGGGGGAGGAGGCTTCGCGCCCCGAAGGGAAAGGCGGTGCGGCCGACGGCCGACCGCGTTCGGGAGGCGATCTTCGGCATCCTGGGGGAAAGGACGGAGGCGGCCAGGGTGCTCGATCTTTTCGCAGGGACCGGAGCGCTCGGCCTGGAGGCCCTTTCCCGCGGAGCCTCCTCGGCCGTTCTGGTGGAATCGGATCCCCGTGTTTTCGGGGTCTTGTGTCGTAACGTTGCGGACCTGGGGGCGCGCGAGGCCGAGCCCCTCCACATGGAGTGCCGGGCTGCGATCCGCCTCCTCCGGGGACGCGGAATCCGGTTCGGTCTCGTGTTCCTGGACCCCCCTTACGGGAAGGGAATCGCGGAGCGTTCGGCGGGGGATCTCGCCGGGGGAGGGCTCCTGGAACCCGGGGGGACGGTGGTGGTTGAAGAGGCTGCCCGAGCCGGCGAACCGGTCTTCCCTCCCGGCTGGGAACGGATCGAGGACCGGAACTACGGAAGCACGAGGGTGATGATCTTCGCCGTGGGAAAGGAGTCCCGATGAAAACCATCGCGGTGTACCCAGGCTCGTTCGATCCCCCGACGTACGGCCATCTCAACATCATCGAGCGGTCGTCCCGGGTCTTCTCCCGGGTGATCGTGGCGGTGGCGAAGAACCTTCGCAAAGATACGATGTTCACGGCGGCCGAACGGATGGCGATGCTCCGGAAGCTCACCCGGTCCTTTCCCAATGTGGAGGTCGATTCCTTCCGGGGACTTCTCGTCGAATACGTGCGCGTCGTGGAAGCCCACGTCGTGGTAAGGGGTCTTCGGGCCATTTCCGATTTCGAGTACGAGTTTCAGATGGCCCACATGAACAAGAAGCTTTCGCCGGAAGTCGACACGGTCTTCATGATGACCGGGGAGCGCTATTCCTACATCAGCTCCCACATCGCCAAGGAGATCGCTCGATTCGGCGGGAAGATCGACGACCTGGCCCCACCCCTCGTACGGGACATGGTGTTCCGAAAGCTGGGGAGGAAGAAGGAATCCATCGAACCTCGCACCGCGGGGAAAGGAGCGAAAATCCGATGAAGCTCGCAACCAGGGCCTCCAAAATCCAGCCGTCTCCGACCCTTGCCATCACGAGCAAGGCCAAGGCGATGAAGGCGCAGGGAATCGACGTGGTCGGGTTCGGGGCGGGGGAACCGGACTTCGACACGCCGGATCATATCAAGGCGGTCGCCAAGAAGGCGCTGGACGACGGCTACACGAAATACACCCCGGTCCCGGGAAGCCCGGAGCTCAAGGACGCGGTCATCGCGAAGCTCAGGCGCGATCACGGACTCGAGTACAAAAGGGAGAACATCATCGTTTCCGTGGGGGCGAAGCATTCCATCTACAACGTTGCCCAGGCGTTCTTCGAGGAGGGAGACGAGGTCGTGATCCCCTCTCCCTACTGGGTCTCCTATCCCGACATCGTCCTTCTGGCCGGGGCCACTCCCGTGATCGTCGGCACGAAGGAGGAGACGGGGTTCAAGGTGACCCCCGAAACCCTGGAAAAGGCGATCACGCAAAGGACGAAGTGCGTGATCCTGAACAGTCCCTCGAACCCCACCGGCGCGGCATATTCGGGGGAGGAGCTGAAACGGATTGCGGACGTGATCGTCCGCCGGAACGTCGCGGTGTTGTCCGACGACATCTACGAAAAGCTCGTGTATGACGGATTCCGGTTCGTCAGCATCGCCTCCTTCGGGGAGGAGATCCGGAAGCGCACGATCGTCGTGAACGGACTGTCCAAGGCCTATTCGATGACCGGGTGGCGGATCGGGTATGTCGCGGCAGAGAAGGATCTCGTCACGGCGATGGAAAACATCCAGAGCCAGAGCACGAGCAACCCGGTCTCCTTCTGCGACAAGGCCGCGATCGAAGCGCTCAACGGGCCCCAGGACTTTTTGAAGGAGTGGGTGGCCGAATTCGACCGGCGGCGGCGCTACATCGTGGACCGGCTCAACCAGATCCCCGGGGTCTCCTGCCTCCTGCCGCAGGGTGCATTCTACGTCTTTCCGAACTTCTCGAAGGTCTACGGGAAGAAGACTCCTGCGGGGAAGGTCATCGGCGGCTCCTCCGACCTCGCGGCCTACCTTCTGGAGGACCACAAGGTGGCGTCCGTCCCCGGGGTGGCGTTCGGCGCGGACGCCTGCCAGAGACTGTCGTACGCGACGTCGATGAAGAACATCGAGAAGGGGATCGACCGCATCGAGCAGGCCGTCAAGGCCCTCCGGTAGGAGGCCGTGCGATCCTCCCGGTGCTAGGTGCTCGCGGGGGGCTTCCTCTCTGCTACGCTCGCGACCTGCGCCCATAGGCACCGGGAGGGATTCCCTTTCCGCTCCGTCTACAACGGGCGTTTACCCGTCTTTTTGAAGCGGAAATAGTCCGCCAGGATGGTGGCGTGGTCGAAGGCGAGAGGTGCGGGAAGGCTCTGCTCCCCGAACAGGCGGGCCTCTGAGGCGTCGTCCCCCCCCGAAGGGCTCCCCCCCGCGGTAGCGACGTAAACGGTGGAGATCGTGTGCCGCCGGCGGTCCCGCAACGGGTCGGAATAGACGCCGAGAAGGGCGGTGAGGGTCGCGGAAAGACCGGTCTCCTCCCGGGCCTCCCGCACCGCGGCCTCTTCCGCCGTCTCCCCTTCGTCGATGAATCCCCCGGGGATGGCCCATCCGTGCGGAGGATATTTCCTCCGCACGAGGACGATCTTCTCCCCGACTTCGATGATGACGTCGACGGTGGGGACGGGGCCACGGGTCATCGGCTGCTCCTTCAGGGGAGGGAATGTGCAGTCGTCGGCGAAGCGGAACCCCGGGCCGGGGCGTTCCCGCAAAAATCAAAGCCCGTTGTGCTATAAAGTGTATATGAATTTCGCGACCCCCGCCGCCATATTCGTCTCGTCCTTCCTCATCGCTCTTTCCGGGGCCCTGATGCCGGGACCGCTCCTCGCCGTGACCGTCCGGGATACGACCCGGCAGGGGTTCGTGGCGGCCCCGCTCCTCATCCTGGGGCATGGAATCCTCGAGGCCGCGCTTCTCGCCCTCATCCTGCTCGGGCTTGCGGAGTGGCTGCGGGGGGATCTGGCCACGACGCTGATCGCCCTTGCGGGAGGGGGGGTGCTTCTCTGGATGGCGATCGGAATGGTCCGTGAAGTGGGGACGCTTCGGCTCGACATACGGGAGAAAACGGCGGTCCCCGCAGGCAGCGGGAGCGGAGGCGGGCGGGCGGGGTTCTTCCGGCCGGTCCTCTCCGGCGTCCTGGCATCGGTCTCGAACCCCTACTGGACGATCTGGTGGGCCACGATCGGTCTCGGGTACCTCGTCGTTTCCCGGGAGCTCGGAGCCACCGGGGTTGTCCTGTTCTTCTTCGGGCACATCCTGGCCGATGCCGTCTGGTACCTGTTCGTCGGTTTCGCCGTTTCCGCGGGGCGAAGCCGGTTCACGGACCGCATGTACCGGTGGA
>DASUAN010000288.1:0-2174 GCA_035763765.1 Candidatus Deferrimicrobiaceae bacterium | reverse complement strand
GTGATCAGGATGACCGGGACCTCGGGGAACCGCTCCCGCACATGGCGAAAGAGGGCCAGGCCGTCCATCTTCGGCATGCGGATGTCCGTGATGAGGGCGTCGGCCCGGCGATCGGCGAGCCACGCCGCGGCGGCTTCCCCGTCCGAGGCCTCCGCGACGTCGTACCCCTCGCGGACCAGCATCGCCCGCAGCACGCGCCGCAGATTCCGGTCATCCTCCGCCACGAGAATCATCGGCTTCACCCGTTCACTCCCCCCCCCGGCAGCCTTACCGTGAAGCGGCTTCCTTTGCCGGGCACGGTCTCGAAGGAGATGGAACCTCCGTTCTCCTCCACGATCCTCCGGCAGATCGCAAGCCCCATTCCTACCCCGCGCTCCCTCGTGGTGAAGAACGGTCGGAACAGCTGCCTTCGCTCCGTCTCCCCGATCCCCGTCCCGGTATCCTCGACGACGATCCGGCCCTCTTCCCCGTGGGAGGCGATGCGGATCGTGAGGTCCCCCCCCTGAGGCATCGCCTCGACCGCGTTCGTCAGCAGGTTGAACACCACCCGCTCGATCTCGGTCGGATCGGCGGTAACCGTAGGGACCGGCTCGCCCACGTAAACGTGGGACCGGATCCCGTTCATCCCGTTTTCCCTCTCCCGCCCCAGGCGCGCCACCGCCCTCTCCACGGGACCGCGCAGGGAGATCTTTTTCGGGGAACGGTCCCCGGGCCGGGCGTACTCCAGAAACTCCGTCACCACGCCGTTCAGCCGGTCCGCCTCCTCGACGATGATGTCGAGAAACTCCCGGTCCCGGGGAGACGCCTCCCGGGAGAGGAACTGGGCCGCTCCCTTGATCACCCCGGCCGGCGTGCGCACTTCGTGGGCGAGCCCCGCCGCGAGCTCGCCGACGGTGGCGAAATGCTCTTTCTTCTGGATCCCCTGTTTCTGGCGGATATTCTCCACCGCCAGCCCGATCCCCTCCAGGAAGGGGATCAGAAGCTCCAGCTGACGGAACGAAGGGGTCTTCTCCCTCCAGAGGAACATCGCCACCCCCACCATCTTCCCCCGGAGAAAGATGGGAAAGGATGCGTCCCAGGAGTCGTCCCAGATGGCGACGTCCGCCGCGCGCGAGCCGCCGTGCTCCATGAACTTGAGCGCGGGGAAGCGGGCGGAGAACCGTCCGAGGGCGCGCAGATACTCGTCCTGCCGGACCGGAAGGGAACCGATCCCTTCGTCCGTGCCCCCCTCCGGAGGGATCCAGAGGGATGCGCGGTGGACGAACGGCACCTGCCCGAGGGCCTCCTCCACGATCTGTGCGATCTCGGCGAGCGACACGGACTCGGGAATCCTCTTCGCGAAGTCGCCCAGCGCGGACTGGATGGCGCGCGACTCCCGGACGAGGAGGTCGGACGAGATCCCGCCGAGCTTGCGCATCAGCACGGGGTAGAAGGTGAGGAGGAAAAAGGAGATCAGGAAGGTTCCCGCCAGGGGGAACCAGAACTTCCGGCCGGAAACGACCTCCAGGACCCCGAAGACCACGGCGAAGGCGAACACCTGGATGACCAGGATGATCGCCCTTCCCACGATGTCCGGGAACTCGAAGAAGTGGAGGTGGAGGATCCCCGTCGCCATGAAATAGAAAAAGAGGAGGATCGCGAACGAAGCGAGCGGCGGGAAGGAGACCCCCGTCCCCGGGAGGAAGTTCAGCGGAGCGACCAGGCTTGCGATCCCTCCGCCCACGAGAAGAAACTGGAACTTCTTCCGCTCGATCGAGGACGGGTTCGCCCGGAACCCGTACCGCACGACGATCTGGAGGGAAAGCGCAAGGTAGGGGTAGACGTACAGGAGCGCCGCCACGTTCCACCAGGGGGAGAAGAAGAGCCGGTCGCTCAAGACCGTGGCCGAAAAGCCCGCACTGATCCATATCCCCGCGACGAACGCGGTCGAATGCCACCTCGGGCGGGTCCGCACCGCCGCGCCGGCGTACCGCAGCACGAAGGGAGGGATGAACACGACCGCCGCGAGGCTGACCCGGCGCCAGAACCCCGAATCGAGCGTCTTCCAGAGGTACTCCGGGAAACACCACAGGAAGATCAGGAAGGACAGGCTCGCGAACGCGCGCGCCTCCGCGTCGTCCTTCGCCCACACGCGCAGGTATCCCGCGATGGCCAATGCCACCACTGCGGCAACC
>DASUAN010000287.1:0-2506 GCA_035763765.1 Candidatus Deferrimicrobiaceae bacterium | reverse complement strand
GAATCGAAGAAGGAAGCCGTGACGAGCCTCTTGGAAAGACTGATCACGGTCGACAAGGTGCACTTCACGCTGGCCCCGTACACCTCCGGGCTGACCCTGGCCGGGGCTCCCGTCGCCGAAAAATACAAGATGATCTACCTGGATCACGGCGGCGCGAGCAACAGCATCTTCAAGCAGGGATTCAAGTACATCGTCCAGACGATCGGCCCCGCGACGAGTTATCACCGGGGGACCCTCAACCTGATGAAGAAGACGGATCCGAACGCGAAGAAGGTCGCGCTGGTGTACGAGGACGACGAGTTCGCCCGGGACGTGATGGCGGGCGCCGAGGCGCATGCCAAGAAGCTCGGCTTCGAGATCGTCTTCCAGCGGACCTACCCGAAGGGGGTTACGGATCTTACCCCGCTGCTTTCCGCCATGGCTGCGTCGAAGCCCGATTTCGTCATCGGCGGCGGCCACTTCCAGGACGGACAACTCATGGTCCGGCAGCTCGCCGACCTCGACATCAGTCCGAAAGCCCTGTCTCTGATCGCATCCGTCACCATCCCCGCCTTCTACGAGGCGCTGACCACCAACGCGGAAGGCGTCACGGGGCCATCTCACTGGGAATACGGCGTCACCTTCTCTCCGGAAGCCGCGAAGAAAGCCGGGGTGGAATGGATCGGACCGACGCAGTATGAATTCGTGCGGCTCTTCCAGAAAGCCGTCGGCAAGGACCTCACTCCCGAATATCATGCCGCCGAGGCGGGAGCATCCATCCTCGCTCTCGTCAAGGGGATCGAGCAGGCGAACAGCCTCGATTCCGACAAGGTGAGGAAAGCTCTCGGACAAACCACCTTCATGTCGTTCTACGGCGGATGGGAGATCGACGAAACGGGATTGCAGATCGGGCACGACATGGTCGACGTCCAGTGGCAGTTCGGGAAGCGGGTCATCGTATGGCCCGAGGCGGCGAAAACCGGCGATTTCGTCTACCCGATGCCGACGTTCGCCGAGAAGGCCAAGGGCGCAAAGGCGGTACCGAAAAAGTAAGGCAAAGGGGAATTGAAGGAGACCCGACGGGAGAGAAAAAAACCGAAGGAACGAGATTTTCCTGCTTCTGGGAAACCTTAAGAAACCCTCCCCGGGGGGGCGCATCTTCCCCCGGGGAGATTTTTATGTTTGCTCGGTCGGGATCCTATTGTGCCCTTGGTCGTGATCATTTCTTGAACGTCGCGGGAGAAGGATATGGTCCTTGAGCAGCTGATGGGAAACCTGATCCAGGGGCTGATCCTGGGCGGGATCTACGGGATGGCGACGATGGGCCTAAGCCTCATCTTCGGCACGCTCAAGGTCGTCAACGTGGGGCACGGGCAGTTCATCATGGTGGGGGCGTTCGTCACGTTCTGGGTATTCAACTCCCTCGGGGCAAGTCCCATCCTGGCCATCCCCCTCTCCTTCCTGATCGGACTATTGCTCGGGTTCCTCTGCTACTACACCTTTGTCAAGAGGCTGCTCAAAGGCCCGGAACTCGCCTCCCTCCTCGCCACCTTTTCCGTGGGCATCCTCCTGGAAGAGACGGCTCGACTGATCTTCGGGTCGGACTTCCATGGATACAACTGGGCGCTGGGGAAGATCCGGATCCCCTTCACGGTCCTTCCCTACACCAAGCTGATCGCGTTCTCCGGGAGCATCCTCGTGGCCGTTCTCCTGTTCCTGTGGTTCAAGAAGACGAGGGCGGGAACGGCCCTTCGAAGCGTCGTGGAGGACAGCCTGGGCGCCCGGGTCTGCGGGGTCAACGTGGACTGGCAGTACGCGCTCAGCTTCTCCCTGGGGGTGGGGCTCACCACCGCGAGCGGGGTGCTGCTGACGATGTTCATCCCGGTGGGGATCAACCCCTACATGGGGGGCCAGTATACTCTCAAGGCGTTCGTGATCGCGGTCCTGGGGGGGCTCTCCTCCCCGTACGGCGCCTTCTTCGGAGGCCTGATCTTCGGGCTGATCGAAAACGGGTCCTACACGCTGCTCGCGCTGCTCCCCCACGTCGAACCGTTCGCGCTCACCCGGTTCCTCTCCTTCGTCATCCTGCTCGTCATCCTCCTCATCCGGCCGACAGGGCTGATCCGGACCAAATAGGAGCTCGCACCGCATGAAAAAGACCCTGTCGAAATATCTTCCCCTGGCACCCGTCCTGGCCGGTTACTTTCTCCTCTTCCTCATGGGAGAGAACCTGGAGGGGAAGTGGCAGCTCATCGCCATGCTCGCGTTCTATTGCGCCGTCGGGCAGGCGTTCAACCTCTTCATGGGGATGACGGGATACGTCGATTTCGGATACGTCGCCTTCTTGGGCGTCGGCACGTACGGGATGGCCATCGCCATCTCCAGATGGTCCGAAGCGGGGCTGGGGCTGGGGCTCCTCGGGGTCGGCCTCCTGATGGCGATCGGAATGGCGATCCTTCTGTCGCTCGCCGTGGGGGCGGTCGCGCTTCGCCTGAGGGGAGCCTACTTCGCCATCGCCACGATCGGC
>DASUAN010000286.1:0-2520 GCA_035763765.1 Candidatus Deferrimicrobiaceae bacterium | reverse complement strand
AAGGTCGTCTGGGTCAGATCGTTCGTCCCGAACGAGAAGAACTCCGCCTCGCGGGCAATCTCGTCGGCCGTCACCGCCGCCCGGGGGAGCTCGATCATCGTCCCCACGGTATAAGGGATCTTCTTCTTGTATCGCTTCATCGTTTCCGTCGCCACCTGCACGATCAGGTCCTTCTGGGCTTTCATCTCCCGGACCATGCTGACCAAGGGGATCATCACCTCGGGCTGCACCCGGATCCCTTCCCGCGTCACCTCGCAGGCCGCCTCGAAGATGGCCCGCGCCTGCATCCGGCTGATTTCCGGGTAGAGGACCCCGAGGCGGCACCCTCGCAGGCCGAGCATCGGATTGAACTCGTGCAGCTCCTCCACGCGATCGAGCAGCCGTTTCTTCTCCTCGATGATCGAGCGGTCGGCGTGGATCAGCTCGAGCTTCGTGACGTCGACCATCAGGTCCTCCCGCCTCGGGAGAAACTCGTGGAGCGGCGGGTCCAGCAAACGGATGGTCACCGGATAGCCCTTCATCTCCCGATAGAGCCCCTTGAAATCCTCCCGCTGCATCGGCAGCAGTTTTCCCAGGGCCTGTTCTCGATCCTCCCGGGTCCGCGCCAGGATCATCTCCCGCATGATGGGGATCCGGTCCTCGGCAAAGAACATGTGTTCCGTCCGGCAAAGGCCGATTCCCTGGGCCCCGAACTCCCTCGCGGTCTTCGCGTCGCGCGGGGTATCCGCGTTGGCCCGGACCTTCAGCCTCCGGAAGGAGTCGGCCCACGACATGAGGATTCCGAACGAACCGGTCAACTTGGGAGCGATGAGCGGGACCTCGCCCAGGATGACCTCGCCCGTGCTCCCGTTGAGGGAGATGAAATCCCCCTCCCGGATCATCCGCCCCCCCACGATGAAACGGTTGGTCGCCTCGTCCACGTCGATCGCCTCGCACCCGGCGACGCACGTCTTCCCCATCTGGCGGGCGACCACGGCGGCGTGGGAAGTCATTCCCCCCTTGGCGGTGAGGATTCCACGCGCCACGTCCATCCCGTGGATGTCATCCGGGCTCGTTTCCTTGCGGACGAGGATGACGGATTTTCCCGACGATGCCATCTCCACCGCCTTGTCGGCGTGGAAGACGACGGCGCCGGACGCGGCCCCCGGGGAGGCGGGCAGACCGCGCGCGATCACCTCCACCTTCGCCTTGGAATCGATCACCGGGTGGAGAAGCTGGTCGATGTACTGCGGCTCGATCCGCATCACGGCGACTTCCTTCGTGATGAGCTTCTCCTTCACCATGTCCACGGCGATCTTCATCGCGGCCGCAGCCGTCCTCTTCCCGTTGCGGGTCTGCAGCATGTAGAGCTTGCTGTTCTCCACGGTGAACTCGAAGTCCTGCACGTCCTTGTAATGTTTCTCCAGCCTGCCCGTGATCTTCATCAGCTGCTGGAAGACCTTCGGCATCTCCTTTTTCATGTCCGCGATGTGGTGCGGAGTGCGGATGCCCGCGACCACGTCCTCGCCCTGCGCGTTGATCAGGTACTCTCCGTAGAACTCCTTGGTCCCCGTGGCCGGATTGCGGGTGAACCCGACCCCGGTCGCGCATGTGTCGCCCATGTTCCCGAAGACCATCGCCTGGACGTTGACCGCGGTTCCGAGGTCGTCCGGAATGTTGTTCGTCTTCCGGTAGTACTTGGCCCGTTCGTTGTTCCAGGATTTGAAGACGGCGTCCCGGGAAAGCTCGAGCTGCACACGGGGATCCTGGGGGAATTCCTTCCGGAGCCGCCCCTTGACGAGACTCTTGAACTTCCCGCAGAGCTCCTTGAGGTCTTCCGTGCCCAGGTCGAGGTCGATGACCGCTCCGCGTTCGCGCTTCTTCTGTTCGAAGATCTCCTCGAAATGCTCCTTGTCGATCCCGAGGACGACATCGGAGAACATCATGAGGAAGCGTCGATAGGAGTCGTAGGCGAACCGTTCGTTCTTCGTCTTCTTCGCCAGTCCCTGGACCGTCTTGTCGTTCAGTCCGAGGTTGAGAATCGTGTCCATCATTCCCGGCATGGAGAATTTCGACCCCGATCGCACCGACACCAGCAACGGGTTCTTCGGGTCCCCGAACTTCTTTCCCGCAACCCGCTCGAGGCGGGCCAGATACCCGGCCACTTCCCGGTTCACGTCCGCCGGGATCTTCCCTCGGTTCTTGTAGTAGAGATTGCACACCTCCGTGCTGATGGTGAAGCCCGGGGGAACGGGAATGCCCAGGTTCGTCATCTCGGCAAGTCCGGCGCCCTTCCCGCCCAGGATCTCCTTCATCCTGCCATGTCCTTCCGCCTTTCCCCCGCCGAAGAAATAGACCCGTTTCGCGGCCATCCGATTATCCCTCCTCTTTGCTTATTTTTGCTGGCCCACGGTTACCCGGGAAAAATCCGCTACCGATCCAAACAGGTTGGAGAGACCCTTCAGGAGCGCCAGCCGGTTGTTTTTTACCCTTTCCTCCTTCGCCATCACGAGGACCTTCTCGAAGAACGCCGACACGATC
>DASUAN010000285.1:0-6360 GCA_035763765.1 Candidatus Deferrimicrobiaceae bacterium | reverse complement strand
GAAGGACACGATGGGATCCAGAATCCGTCTCGAACTGGTCACTCCGGAACGCCTCCTCGTCTCCCAGGAGGTGGACGAGGTCATCGCTCCCGGGTACGAAGGGGAGTTCGGGGTGCTTCCCGAGCATACCCAGTACCTGGCAATCCTCCGGATCGGGGTGCTGCGTTACCGCACGGGCGACCGGGTGCAGAAGGTCGCGGTAGGCGGCGGGTTCGCCGAGGTGACCCCGGAGCGGGTGGTCGTCATGGCAGACGTGGCGGAAAAGGCGGAGGAGATCGACGTCGAGCGCGCGCGCCAAGCCCACGCGCGGGCCGAGGCCGCGCTGAAGGATCTGTCGATGGACGACGCCCAGTACTACAAGATGTACTCCGCCCTCCAAAGGGCGCTCGTCCGGATGGCCGCCGCGGAATAGCCGGTCTCCCCGGGGACGGATCCCCGGAGGCCGGGCCGGTCAGCGCAGCGCCGCCTTGACTTTCGGTTTTCCCCCCTCGATCGTGACCCGGAACTCGACCCGGCGGCCGCCGGACCTCTCGGCCATTTCGGCGGCGCGGGATCGAAGCACCTCCCGGAGGGAGTCGAGGTCCTTCTCCTCCGTGGGGATGCCGCACTCCTGGCGGGCGCTCCGCAGCTGGTCGAGCACCTGATCGAGGTGGTCGGAGGGGACCGGTTCCCCGCGCAGGCCTTTCGTGCGGACGAGTTCTCCCCGGGTGTCCCGCACCAGGCGCCCTTCTTCGAGGTCCCGGACCATCCGGGTCCACAGGTTGGCATAGGAAAAGAACCTGCTCTGCAGGCTGCTGAAGCGGAACTGGTCGGACGTGTTCGTGATCTTCCGCTGCCCGAGCCGCCGCACCATCCATTCCAGGATCCTTCGCTCCTCGTGGGGCTCGGTGCGTCGGGCCCCCTGGAAGAAGAGGTCGTACTGGCGCTTCAGGTCGGCCAGGTCCGCCTCGATCCGGTCCAATGCGTCCTTCAGGGTCGTCACTTTCCCCGCTCCCTTTTCCCCGGGAAACCGGGTACACTTGAGGACATACGAACGGGGTCGAGTTTACCACCCGGAGAGGATTCGGTCCATGGCGGAGATCTCCGCGATCATCCTGGCGGCGGGTCAGGGGAAGCGAATGCGGTCCTCCCTTCCCAAGGTGGCGCATCCCGTCGCGGGCAAGCCGATGCTTTGGTACGTTGCGCGCGCGGCGAAGAGCGCGGGGATCGCCGAAATCGTCTTCGTGCTCGGCCCCGGGCGGGAGAAGGTGCAAGGGACGGTCGAGGAGTTCGGCGGGAAGGTGGCGGTGCAGGAGAGCCAGCTCGGCACGGGGGACGCCGCCCGATGCGGGCTTGCCGCGCTGTCCCCCAGGGCGAAGGAGATCGTCGTCCTGTGCGGGGACGCCCCGCTCGTTCTCCCGCGGACCCTCCGCACGCTCCTGTTGACGAGAAGGAAACGGAGGGCGGCCGCGGCGGTTTTGACCGGCATTCTCCCGAACCCCTCCGGGTACGGCCGGGTGCTGCGGAGCCCGGACGGCAGCGTTGCCCGCATCGTCGAGGAGAGGGACGGCGGCCCGGAGATCCGGAAGATCCGGGAAGTGAACTCGGGGACGTACGTCTTCGACCGGAAGTTCCTGGAACGGAACCTCCCGCGACTGACGGACGTCAACGTTCAGCGGGAATTCTATCTGACCGACCTCGTCGTGCAGGCTCTCCAGGAGGGGAAGATCGTCGTACCCGTCGTCGCGAAGAACCCCGACGAGGTGCGCGGGATCAACTCCCGGAAGGAACTCGCCGAGGCGAACGAGATCCTCCGGAAGGGGAAGATCGACGCCTTGATGGACGCCGGGGTGACCGTCGTGGCCCCGGATCGGGTGTACATCGAGCCGGAGGTTTCGGTAGGCCCCGACTCGGTGATCGAGCCCGGGGCGGTGCTCCTGGGAAAGACGAGGATCGGGCGGGGCGTCCGGATCCAGGCCGGATGCGTGATCGAGGACAGCCGGGTCGATGACGGGGCGCACCTCCTGCCGTACTCGGTGATCCTGAAGTCCCGGGTTCGCAAAGGGGCCTCCGTGGGCCCGTTTGCGCGCCTTCGGCCGGAAGCCGATATCGGAGAGGATGCCCGCATCGGCAATTTCGTGGAGGTCAAGAAGAGCCGGATCGGCAAAGGATCGAAGGCGAACCACCTCGCCTACCTCGGCGACTCGCTGGTGGGGAAGAAGGCGAACATCGGCGCCGGGACGATCACCTGCAACTACGACGGTCTCGCCAAGCACACGACGGTGATCGGCGACGGGGTCTTCGTCGGAAGCGACACGCAGTTCGTCGCCCCGGTCACCATCGGAAAGGGGGCCCTGATCGGCGCCGGGGCGACGATCACGAAGGATGTCCCTCCCTACGCCCTGGCCCTCTCCCGGGCGGAACAGAAGGTGATCGAGACCTGGGTCATCCGGCGGATGCCGGACCTGCTGCGCAAGGCGGGCCTGTCGGTTCCCCCCGTGAAGGAAAAGAAATAGGATGTGCGGGATCGTCGGGTACACGGGCCCGCGAGCGTGCGGGGAGATCCTCCTCGACGGACTGCGCAAGCTCGAGTATCGAGGGTACGACTCGGCCGGCGTCGCCGTGCTCGGCGGCGGGCGGATCGCCATCCGGAAGAGCGAGGGGAAGATCGCCCGCCTCCTGGACCTGGTCGCCCGGGAACCGGTCTCGGGGACCTGCGGCGTCGGGCACACCCGGTGGGCGACCCACGGACGGCCCTCCGACACGAACGCCCACCCCCACCAGGCGGGAGCCGTGGCGGTGGTCCACAACGGCATCGTCGAGAATCACCGGACGCTGAAGGAGAAGCTCGAGGCGAAGGGGCACCGGTTCACCTCCGAAACGGACACGGAGGTGATTTCCCATCTGCTGGACGGATTCGTCTCCTCCGGCCTGTCGCTCGAGGAGGCGGCCCGCAAGACCTCGGCCAACCTCCAGGGATCGTACGCCTTCCTGGCCATCTCCGAAAAAGAGCCGGGGACGATCGTGGGCGCCCGGCTCAACTGCCCGATGGTGGTGGGGCTGGGGGATGGAGAGGCCTTCCTCGCCTCCGACCTTCCCCCCCTGCTGTCGCACACCCGGAACGCCCTGTTTCTCGAAGACGGGGAGATCGTCGTCGCCCTGCCGGACGGATCGGTCCGGTTGACCGATTTCCAAGGGAACTCCCGGGAGGCGAAGACGCACTACATCGACTGGTCGCCCGTGATGGCGGAAAAGGGCGGCTACCGCCACTTCATGCTCAAGGAGATCCACGAACAGCCCCGGGCGATCCTGGACACGCTCGCCGGACGGATGATCCTCGAGAGCGGCGACGTCTTCTTCGAAACCCTGCCGCTCCCGGAGGCTGCTCTCAGGACCTTGAGGAAAGTCGTAATCGTCGCCTGCGGGACCTCCTGGCATGCGGCGCTGGTCGGCAAGTTCATGATCGAGGGGCTCGCGCGCCTGTCCGTCGAGGTCGATCTCGGTTCGGAGTACCGATACCGGAACCCCGTGGTGGAGGAGAGGACCTTGTGCATCCCGATCTCCCAGTCCGGAGAGACGGCGGACACCCTCGCGGGGCTTCGGGAGGCGAGGACGAGGGGGGCCGTTGCCGTCTCGATCTGCAACGTGGTCTCCTCCACGATCGCCCGCGAGTCGGACGGAGTCGTCTACACCCACGCGGGCCCGGAGATCGGCGTGGCCTCCACCAAGGCGTTCACGACCCAGCTCGCCGCCCTCTACCTTCTCGCGCTCCACCTGGCCAAGGCCCGGGGGATCCTCAACGCGAAAGCGATCGCGGCGCACCTCCAGGAACTGAGCGAACTGCCGCGGAAGATCGAGGAGGTTCTCAAGAGGGAAAGCGAGATCTCCGAAATCGCCCGCAAATACAAGGACTGCCGGGATTTCCTCTATCTCGGCCGGGGGATTTCCTACCCGATCGCCCTGGAAGGGGCGCTGAAGCTCAAGGAGATCTCCTACATCCACGCGGAGGGGTATCCGGCGGGGGAGATGAAGCACGGGCCGATCGCCCTCATCGACGAACAGATGCCGGTATTGGTCCTGTGCGCGAAGGGGGAGTCGTACGAGAAGACGCTCTCCAATCTCGAGGAGGCCCGCACCCGCGGGGGACGCGTGATCGCCGTCGGCACGGAGGGGGACGGGGAACTCCGGGAGAAGGCGGAGGACGTCCTCTTTCTTCCTCCCTGCGGCACGTATGCCCGGCCGATCCTCGAGGTCGTCCCGCTGCAGCTTCTCGCCTACCACATGGCGGTGCTCAAGGGCACCGACGTCGACCAGCCGCGCAACCTCGCCAAGAGCGTGACCGTGGAGTAACGGCCCGGGGGACGGCCGCGACGCCTCCTGATCCTACCCCTCCCCCTCGGGAGGCCGGGAGACGAGGGTCCACTTGAGCAGCGGCGGGGCGATGAGCGTGGTCACGAGCACCATGATGACGACCGCCGAATAGGTCGTATTGTCGATGATCCTTTCTCCCTTGAGGATCAGGACCGTGCCGATGCTGGCGAAGATCAGGCCGACCTCCCCCCTCGGGATCATCCCGAATCCGACGGCCCACCGGTTGAGCCCTTTCCCGATCACCCCCAGCGAGCAGAGCTGTTTTCCCAGGATGGCGGCGACCGTAAGCGCCGCCGAGAGCCACAGGGCGTCGGGGAGGGCGAAGACCCGCAGGTCCACCTTGGCGCCCATCTGGACGAAGAAGATGGGGACCAAAAAATCCATCAGGGGACGGAGGGCGTCCTCGAGGTAATGGATCTCCCGCTCCCCGAACGCCCGGAAGTGGACCGATTCCAGGAGCAGGCCGGCCGCGAAGGCCCCCACGATCGGGGCGAGGCCGGCGATCCCGGAGAGAAAGGACAGGAGGAAGCAGAAGGCGAGGGAGACCCCGAGCAGGACCCCCGGCCCCCGAAGCTTCGCCGCTCTCCAGAAGATCTTCGGCGTCAGGAACGATCCGAGCATGAGAGCGACGACCAGGAACCCCCCCGCCTTGAGGGCGATCCGGGCCTGGGACCAGAAGCTCATCTTCAACCCCTGGTCCGCCGCGAGGATGATCCCGGAGACGGTGGCGAGGATGATGAGGCCCAACACGTCGTCGATCACGGCCGCGCCGAGGATGATCCTCGCCTCGTTGTCCCGGGATTTTCCGATGTCCTGGAGGACCCGGGCCGTGATCCCGACGCTCGTTGCGCACAGGGTGGCTCCCAGGAACGCGTGGGCATAGATGGAGTGGTCCGGAAGCAGCCACGCCCCCACGGCCCACCCGAGCCCGAAGGGAGCGGCCACTCCCAGAAGGGCCACCAGGAGGGAGGAGAGGCCCACGTTCAGGATCTCCCGGATCGTCGACTCGAGCCCGACGGAGAACAAAAGGACCACGACGCCGATCCTCGCCAGGATGTCGACGTACGGATCCGTCGCGATCCCCTGAAAACCCTCGATCCCCAGAAGGTGGAGATTTCCGATGAGAATCCCGGCGCACAGTTCCCCCAGGACGGCCGGCTGGCCGAGGAGGACCCCGAAGTGCCCGATCAGCTTCGCGGCCAGGAGGATCATGACGAGGTAGAGAAGGAGCGGAAGGGAGGGGTCCTCGCCTGCCGAGTAAGCGACCGAAGGGACGAGGATCGCGAGGAGAAGGACAGCGAGGAAAAACCGTCTCATGGGGGTGCCGGTCTCCGACTCATCTTCCGGCCAGAGGATTCTTCTCTCTGCCGGTTTTTATGACTTTTCCCAAGGATATAGAAGAAAATACCGTCAAACCGGCTGCATTGCAAAGAGAGGAAATCGCGGGCCGACGGCGTTCGGTTTCCCGGAGGAGCGGGAATTCCGAAGGGGAGAGTCGGTCAGCGGCTCGATGCGACCTTTCGTTCCGCGGGTTCCGTGCCCGGTTCCGGTCTCGAGGGGACGATCGAGGCGAGGTCGAGTCCGCGTTCGTACCGGATCCGGTCGAAGTCCGCACGGTGCGGTTTCGGGATCCCTCCGCTGCGGGGGACGTGGACCCGGAGCGGATTGATGAACCGGTTCCCCTGCCTCATTCGGAAATCGAGGTGGGCGCCGGTGGCCCGGCCGGTCGCCCCGACGTACCCGATGACGTCGCCCTGCGCCACCCGGGTTCCTGCCCGGATCCCTCTCCGGATTTTGGAGAGGTGGCCGTAGTAGGTAAAGAACCCCTTCGGGTGCCTGAGGATCACGAGGTTGCCGTTGGCCCCCTTGTAGCCGGCGAACCGGACGGCTCCGTCCCCCAAGGCCGAAACCGGCGTCCCCCGGGGGGCGACGTAGTCGATCCCCAGGTGGGCCCTGCGGATCTTCAAGATCGGGTGCAGCCGGCTGTGGGTGAACCCCGAGCTGATCCGG
>DASUAN010000284.1:0-2871 GCA_035763765.1 Candidatus Deferrimicrobiaceae bacterium | reverse complement strand
CGCCCGGATCGCCGTGGAGGCGACCGTGCGCGAGTCCGGGATCACCCATTCGCATTTCGCGGCGCAGAAGGCCAAGGACGCCGTGGTCGACCTCTTCCGCGCGCGGGTCGGACGGCGGCCCGACGTGGACCCGGCCTCCCCGGACGTCCGGATCGTCCTGCGGATCGTGCGGGACGAGTGCACCCTCTCCCTGGACCTCTCGGGAGAGAGTCTGAACCGGCGCGGCTACCGGGACGACCCGGCCGAGGCGTCGCTGCGGGAGACGCTGGCCGCGGGGATGGTGATGCTCACCGGGTGGGACGGGACGCAGGCGCTCGTCGACCCGATGTGCGGGGCCGGGACGATCCCGATCGAGGCGGCGCTGCTCGCCTCCGGCAGGGCGCCCGGGCTCCTGCGGGGCGCGTTCGGATTCCAGCGCCTGGCCGGGTACGACGGGAGGCTCTGGAAGAGGCTCGTCGCCGAGGCCGGGGAACAGGTTCGCGGCACGGCGGCCCGGATCGAGGGATGCGACCTCTCCGCGGCCGCGGTCCGCGGCGCCCTGCGGAACGCCGAGCGGGCCGGAGTCTCCGGAATCGCCGGATTTCAACCCCGGGACATCCGGGAGTTCGCCCCGGAAGGGCCCCCGGGGACGATCCTGTGCAACCCCCCCTACGGGGTGCGGATGGCGGGGGGCCCGGACGCGGAGGCCTTCTATCGGGCGATGGGGGAGGCCTTCAAGAAACGGTGCCGCGGCTGGACCGCCTGGGTCCTCTCCGGGAACCCGGAGATCACGCGGCATATCGGGCTGAAGGCGACGCGCCGGATCCCGCTCATGAACGGCCCGATCGACTGCCGTCTGCTGAAGTACGAACTCTACTGAACCGGAGGATCCTATGGCGAACGAGAAACCTGTCGAGATCCAGGTCGCCTTCCCCGAGCAGCTGCGCGGCGGGGTCTACTCCAACAACATGATCGTGGCGCACACGAGGGAGGAGTTCTTCCTCGACTTCCTGATGGTCGCCCCCCCGACGGGAACGGTGACGGCGCGGGTCATCCTCTCGCCCGGTCACGTGAAACGGGTGGTCGCCGCGCTCCAGGAGAACCTCGCCAAGTACGAGGCGGCCTTCGGGCCGATCCGGGCGGCCGACGCGCCGCAGGGGAAGATCGGGGTCAACTGATCCCTTGATCCGGGGCCGGGAGGGCCGATGGAGACCGACTGGACCGTACACCCGATCGGCGTCGTCCGGTCGAAGATCAAGACACCCAGCGACGCGCCGAAGCAGGGGGCGCTCGAGGGGACCGAGGCCGAGGTCGTCGTCTACCCGGAGTATGCCGAAGCGCTGGCCGGGCTCGAACGCCGGGTCCTGGGAAAGGGGGATCCGGCGCGGGAGGGCGCGCCGACGGGCAAGATCGTCGTCCTCTGCTGGATGCACGAAGCGGACCGGGGGCGGCTCAAGGTCCACCCGCGGGGGCAGGAGGACCGGCCGGAACGGGGTGTCTTCTCGACCCGCTCGCCGCACCGGCCCAACCCGGTCTCCCTCCACACGGTGGAACTGCTCGGGATCGATGGTGCCGTGCTCCGGGTGCGCGGCATGGATGCGATCGACGGCACGCCGGTGATCGACATCAAGCCGCACTCGCCCGGGCTGGACGGATAAGAACTGCGGTCAGATCCCGGCCGGGCGGGTCGGCCGGGAGGGCTTCCCCCGCGGCTCCACGCCGAACCGGGCCAGGACCTCGTCCAGCCGCCGCTGCCCCGTCGCCGCCTCCTCGAAGGGGTCCTCCTTGAGCCGGTGCGGAAGCGACATCCGGAAAGCGTCCGCGAGGCACTCCTCGTCCGGCGTCCCGATCCCCTTGATCGCGGCAAGCGCCTTGGCGCATTTGAGGATCGTGATGTCCCCGCGGTGGCCGGCGACGCCGAGCTCCGCCACCACCTCGACGACCGCGTGCAGGACCTCGTCGGTCACCAGGATCGACGGGAGCCGCTCCCGCGCGGAGACGATCCGCTCCCGCAGCTCCGCGTCTCTGGCTCCCCACTCCTCGAGGAACGAGGCGTCGTCCCGCTCGAACGACAGCACGCGGTCCACGATCGCCTTCCGGCGGTCGATCTCACGCTCCCCGGAGATCTCCACGCACAGCCCGAAACGGTCCAGCAGCTGGGGGCGAAGCTCCCCCTCCTCCGGGTTCATCGTCCCCACCAGGATGAACCGCGAGGGGTGCGAAAAGGTCACCCCCTCCCGCATCACCACGTTCCGGCCCGACACCGCAACGTCCAGCAGAACGTCCACCACGTGGTCGTCCAGCAGGTTCACCTCGTCGATGTACAGGATGTTCCCGTTCGCCTTCCCCAGAACCCCCGCCTCGAACTTCTTCGTACCCTCCCGAAGCGCGGCCTCCAGGTCCAGGCTCCCCACCACGCGGTCCTCCGAGGCGTTCAGCGGGAGGTCCACCACCTCCACCGGACCCAACGAGTACGACAGCGTCTCCCCGCGGCCCGACCGCTCCCGGCACTCCAGGCACACCGCGGAGCCCTCCAGGCAGCCGAACCGGCAGCCCGACACCGTCCGCTTCGGGGGAAGCACCGCCGCGAACGCGCGCACCGCCGTCGTCTTCCCGGTCCCCTTCTCCCCCCGGACCAGCACCCCGCCGATCGAAGGGTCCACCGCGTTCGCCAGAAGGCCCTTCTTCAGAAGCTCCTGGCCCACGATCGCGCTGAACGGAAACAGGTGCATGCTCCTATCCTCGAGTCACTGGATGAAAAGGAAGAGGCGGTGGCCCCTGTGGTCGGCCGGCAGGGGGTGATGCGGCCGGAAGGGGTTCCACGGCGGTACCCGCTCTTCCCAGGGCGGTACCAATAACCTATCACCTCTTCAAAACAGGAGGAAAAAAACC
>DASUAN010000283.1:0-15727 GCA_035763765.1 Candidatus Deferrimicrobiaceae bacterium | reverse complement strand
TCTTCTCCTCGACCCGGACGTCCGCCTTTGCGACCTCCGCCTCGAGCCATTTCCGGAAGACCTCTTCCCGGTGCCCGGAAAACAGCTCCTTGCGGATCTCCGGCGCCTTCTCGGCGTAGGAGAAGGACCCGGAAGAAGATTTCTGCACCACGAGGAAAAGGCTGTGCGTCTTGTCCCGGGGGATCACGCGGCTCACGCCGCCCGCCGGGAGCAGGAACAGCGCGGCGGCGACCTCCCCCGGCAGCTCTTCCCGGGTGAGGAACCCCAGGTCGACATCGATCGGAGGGCCCTCCCCCGCGGAAAACCGCTTCGCCACGTCGTCCGGAGAGGCCCCTCCTACGATCTTCTCCCGCGCCCCCGCGGCCTCCTCCGGGGAATCGAAGAGGCGCTGGCGGACGCGGATCCGTTCCGGCTGCGTCTCCTTTCCGAACGTTTCCTCGAAAACCTTTTTCACCTCCTCTTCCGGGACCTCGGCGACCGGCAGGACGATCGCCTTCGTCGATTTCCGGTAGAGGAGGGAGCGCCGAAGCCCCTCCCGCCACTCCTCCGCGTCGATCCCCTCCTGCAGGAGCGCCTTTTCCAGCCCCCCGGGAGGGAAGTCGGCGCGGAACCGCCGTACCTCCTCTTCGACCTCGTCGTCGCTCACCGCGACCCCGTACCGCTCCCCCTCCCACAGGACCACGGTGCGCTCCACCAGCTGCCGAAGAGCGCGGGACACCTCCGTCCGGGTACCGCTGCGCGCCGGCACGGAAGGGGTGACTCCCCGGACCCGGGCGATCTCGATCTTGAGGTCCTTGAGCGTGATCGGGGCTCCGTTGACCGTCGCGACGACGACCTCGGAGTCGGCAGGGGGCGCCGGGCTCTTCGTGCAGGAAACGAGACAGGCTGCCAACGTCGCGGCGGCCGCCAACCGGCAAATCGTGCCTCCCCGGGGGTACGTCATGGGACGGAGGCGGTCAACGGCTCCCGCGGGGCGGATCGGCCCCGGCCTCCGGGGCTTTCTTCCCCTCTGGTGGCGGAACGGCGGACCGCTCCCCCGCCGGCGGGGCAACCGACAAACGAATCTTCGCTTTTTTCTTGAGGCCGTTCACGAGGTTATCAAAAGCATCCCGCTGCGCTCCCTCGCGCAAATCGGCGGCGATCTTCCCCCGGATCTCTTCGAACGGCGGCACTCCCGCAGGCCGCTTGTCGAGCACCTGGATCACGTGATATCCGTATGCCGACTTCACCGGGCCCGCGATCGAGTTCTCCGGCGCGCCGAAGGCGGCTTCCTCAAAATCCTTGTCGAATTCACCCCGTTCGATCAGTCCCAGGTCTGCCGTCGTCCCCCCTGCCGTCTCGGCGCTTCGCATCAACTGTTCGAACGGTTCCCCTTTTTTGGCCTTGGCGGCATACTCCTCTGCCCTCTTCGCATCCTTGAACAGGACGTGGCGCACCCGGACCCGCTCCCCCGTCTTGAGACCTTCCTGGTTCTCCTCGTAATATTTCCGAAGCACCTCCTCGGACAGGCCGGGGGCGTTCTCCGCCACGTCCCGGAGCAGGGCCTCCAGCAGGATCGATCGACGAGCCTGCTCGAGCCGGGTGCGCACCTCCGGCCTGCGGTCGATTCCGCGTCGGATCGCCTCCCGCAAAAGAAGTTCGCGGGAGATCAGGCTTTCCAGAAACTGCATCCGGCCCGCCGGGGTGTCCACGATCGGGCGGATGTACGGCGGAAGACTCTCGGACTCCTTGCGGAACATCGATTCGGTGATCCGTTCGCCGTCCACCACGGCGAGGACGGCCCCCTGGTCCTTCTTTCCCGGGCCCCCGCAGGCGAAAAGGGAGGGGACGATCACGGCCATGAGAACGTAGACCCACGTGTGCTTGCGCATCCTTTTCGATTCTCCTTCCGGCGGAATCGACCGGTTCGCTGCGAGAAAGACTATATGCTACCCCCCGGGGATAACCGGTTCAACAGGTTTTTGGCCGCCGCGAGCACCTCCTGGGGCGAGTTCCCCGGCAGGCGCATGGACAGCATCTCCCCGCGCGCAAAGGAGAACGTCCCCTTCTCCTTCGTCACCAGCCGAACGAGGGTGGACCGGTCGACCACGGACCGCTCCGAGAGGGCCAGAAAGAGCGCGCCGTTTCCGCGTTTCATTTCCCTCACTCCCGCCGAGCGCATCTTCGCCCGGATGCGCGTCAGGTCGCACAGCGCCTCCGCGGGGGCGGGGAGCCGTCCGAACCGGTCCAGGAGCGCAAGCTCGAGCTCATCGGCCTCTTCGACGGTGCGGGAGCCCGCCAGCTTCCGGTAGAAGTCGAGCCTCGTCCCCGCCTCCCGGATGAAGTCGTCCGGAAGGAACGCGGGGATCCGGAGGTCGAGCTCGGGCTCCGCGTCCTCTCGGGCCTCCCGCCCGGAGATCTGCGCCACCGCCTCGGACAAAAGCTGCGTGTACAATTCGTACCCGACCTGGTGGATGTGCCCGGACTGGTCCTTCCCGAGCAGGTTTCCGCCGCCGCGGATCTCCAGGTCGTGCGACGCGATCCGGAATCCCGATCCGAGCTCGGTGAGCTCGGCGATCACCCCCAGGCGCTCCGTCGCCTCCTTCGTCATCAGGACGTCCTTCGGCACGAGGAAGTAGGCGTAGGCCCGATGCCGGTCGCGTCCCACCCTCCCGCGAAGCTGGTAGAGCTGGGCGAGCCCGAACCGGTGCGCGTCGCTCACGAGAATCGTATTCGCGTTGGCGATGTCCAGCCCCGCCTCGATGATGGCGGTGCACAGCAAAAGGTCGGCGCGCCGACCCGCGAAGCGGTCCATGGACTCCGCCAGCTCCTCCTCGTCCATCTGCCCGTGGGCCACGGCGATCCGGACATGGGGGAGGATCTCCCGCAGGAAGCTCTCCATCGGGGGGAGGGTCTCCACCCGGTTGTGGACGAAGAACACCTGTCCCCCGCGGCGGATCTCCCGGTCCACCGCCTCGCGGACGATCTCCCCGGAAAACGGAAGAACGAAGGTCCGGATGGAAAGCCGGTCTTCGGGCGGGGTTGCGATCACGCTGATGTCGCGGATCCCGGAAAGCGCCATGTGGAGCGTTCGGGGGATCGGGGTCGCCGTGAGCGTCAGGATGTCCACCGAGGCGCGCATCGCCTTCAGCTTCTCCTTGTGGACGACGCCGAACCGCTGCTCCTCGTCGATCACGACGAGTCCGAGGTCCCGGAAGGAGATGTCCTTCTGCAGCAGCCGGTGGGTGCCGATCACGATGTCCACCCTTCCCGCCGCCAGGTCCTTCGCCACCGCCGCCTGCTCCTTCCGGGACTGGAACCGCGAGAGGCTTTCCACGCGGACCGGATAGCCGGCAAGCCGCTCCCGGAAGGTCCGGTAGTGCTGCTCCGCCAGCACGGTCGTGGGGACGAGAACCGCCGCCTGCCGGCCGTCGAGCACCACCTTGAACGCCGCGCGGACCGCCACCTCCGTCTTCCCGTACCCGACATCCCCGCACACGAGGCGGTCCATCGGCTTCTCCGACGTGAGGTCCGAAAGGACCTCCTCGATCACCCGCTGCTGGTCGGCCGTCTCCTCGTGGGCGAACCCCGCCTCGAACGCCCGGTAGACGGCGTCGGGCAGGGAACCGGAGGGGCGCGTCGCGACCTCCCTCCGCGCATACAGGTCCACCAGCTCCTGCGCCATCGCCAGAAGGGAGTCCCGGACCCGGTTCTTCGCCCGCTGCCAGGCGGTGCCCCCGAGGCGCGCAAGCTGGGGGCGGGCCTCCTCGGAGGCGACATACCGCTGCACGCGGGCCATCTTCTCGACGGGGACGAAGAGCCGGTCCCCGCCGGCGTACTCCAGCACGAGGAAGTCCCCTTCCACCCCCGCCGCGATCCGCCGGAGGAGCCCGCGGTACACCCCGATCCCGTGGTCGACGTGGACCGCGAGGTCGTTCACCCGGAGCTCCCGAAGCGAGAACTCCTCGAGCGGCAGGGCGGTCTCCCGCCGGCGCTTCCGGGCGCGGGTCTTCTCCCCGAACACTTCCGCCTCAGTGACCACCGCCACGCCAAGCTCCGGAAGGCGGAATCCTCGCGCCACGTCGGAGCGGCAGAGGGCCACGCCGCGGCCTTCCCGAACGAAATCCCGGAAGGAGGCCGCGCGGGCGAAGGGGAGAGGGTACCGGGACAGCAGTTCTTCCATCCGGTCGACCTGCGAGGGGGAAAGCGACGTGATGGCGAAGCGCCCCCCCTTCTTCCACCACTCCTTCGCCTCGGTCACCAACGGGAGAAGGAGACCCTCCGAGGGGGAGGAAACGGTGCTCCGCCGGATCTCCTCGTTCCCTTCCGCGTCGAGCCCGCCGCGGAGGGGAAGATCCCGGCCGAAGGGAGCGACCTCCAGGGAGTCGAAGCAAAGAAGGGGGAACGGCGCCACCGCCCGGGCCAGCTCCTCGGACGAAAGGAAAAGCTCGGCGGGGGCGGGAAGCCCTTCCTCCTCGCCCGCAAGGAGATAGCCCTCCTCTGCCTCGGCGAAGGCGTTCCTCGCGGCGGCCAGGCACGCCGGGGAGTCTTCGGCGACGACCACGCTTCCCCCCGGGAGGTAATCGAACACGGTGGATGCGCGGCCGTAGAGCCGGGGAAGCATCGCGTCGATCCCGTGGTACCGGATCCCCTGCCGCACCAGGTCGGACCCCTCCCCGGAGAACCCTCTTGCCGCCGCAAGGAGGTAGTCCTTCCGGGTGATGACCTGGGTGCAGGGAACGACGGTCAGCTCCCCTCCCCCGTCGCCCGTCCGCTGCGTTCCCGGATCGAACCAGCGGATCGATTCGACGCGGTCCCCGTCCAGCGAAATCCGGGCGGGGCGCGGATGGGCGGGGCTGAACACGTCCACGATCCCTCCGCGGACGGAGAAGTCCCCGGGGTCGGACGTGACGGGCAGCCGCGCATACCCCAGCTCGGCGAGGCGCCGGGAAACGTCGTCCCGGTCGATCTCCTCCCCGACGGCGACCCGAAAGACCGAAGCGGCGAACACCTCGGGCGGCAGCGTCTTCTCGAGCGCCGCCTCCACCGGGCAAACGACCACGGGGGAGTGCCCGTCGCCCTCCGCGGGGGATCCCGCGAGGAGAAGAAGGGCGCGCATCCGTTCGTGGACGGCCGTCGGATAGGGGGAGAGCTTCTCGTACGGGGCGACATCCACGGAGGGGAACCGGGCCGTCCTCTCCGGGGGGAGGTAGGAGGAGACCTCCCGGAACATCTCCTCGGCATCGCCGTCCGACGGGGAAAGGACGAGCATCGGGCGTCGCAGCCGGCGGGAGAGCGCCGCGACCAGAAACGACCGCGCCCCGGGAGGAACGGAAAGGGCCTGAACGCAAGGGGGCCCCGCCTCCTTCGCAAGGGCGAGGGCGATGTGCTCGAAGGAAAGGATCGGAGCGGAACGGAACATCTTCACCCGGAAGTCAGGAGACGTCGCGCGGCACGCGGAGCATCGCCTCCAGGGCGGACAGCGCCTTTTCCCGGATCACCGGGGGGACCGTCACGACGGGGGAGAGGCTCGCCAGGGAGTCACGGACGTCCTCGAGCGTGGTCAGTTTCATGTTCGGACAGATGAGCGCCCGGGACGCGAGGTGGAACTTCTTGCCGGGGTTCTCCTTGCGGAGCCGATACAGGATCCCCATCTCCGTCCCGACGAGGAACTCCTTCGCCTCGGACCGGCGGCAGTAGGAATACATCCCCGAGGTGGACAGCACCGCGTCGGCCATCTCCACCACCTTCGGCGGGCACTCCGGGTGAACTACGAGCAGGGCGTCGGGATGGGCCTCCCGCGCCCGCAGGACCGCCGCGACGGTGAGCCGCTCGTGCGTGGGACAGTACCCGTCCCACCAGGTGAGCTCTCTTCCGGACTTCTTCGCCACATAGTGCGCGAGATTCCGGTCCGGGACCATGAAAATCTCCCGGTCTTCGGGGATGGAGCGGACGACGTTGACCGCGTTCCCGGAGGTGCAGCAGATGTCGGAGAGGGCCTTGACCTCCGCGGAGGAGTTGACGTACGTGACCACCACCGCCGCCGGATGGGCGGCCCGGTAGGCGCGCAGGTCGTCGGCCGTGATCATGTCGGCCATCGGGCAGCCGGCTTCCAGCCGGGGGAGGAGCACCGTTTTCCGGGGGGAGAGGATGGCGGCGCTCTCCGCCATGAAGTGCACGCCGCAGAAGACGATCACCTCCGCTTCGCAGCGCGCCGCCTCCTGGCTCAACCCCAGGGAGTCCCCCGTGATGTCGGCGATCTCCTGGATTTCGTCGCGCTGGTAGTTGTGCGCCAGCATCACGGCGTTGCGCTCGCGAAGAAGCTCCCGGATCTCCCTTTTCGGCCCGTCCTGTTCCGGCACGCCTCAGTCCTTCTCCCTCCGCAGGGCCCTCGAGAAAAGCTCGCCGACGGCGGTTCGGGCGTCCTTCCCCTCATGCAAAATGAGATGCACCTGCTCCGAGATCGGCATCGCCACGCCCGTTCGGCGGGAGAGATCGAACGCGGCTTGCGCGGTCGTGACCCCCTCCGCGACCATCTTCATCCGGGCGAGGATGTCGGCGACCCTCTCCCCGGCTCCGACCCGCATCCCCACCGTCCGATTCCGCGAGAGGTCGCCCGTGCAGGTGAGAACGAGGTCGCCCAGCCCCGAGAGCCCGTAGAACGTCTGCGGGTCCGCTCCCAGATGAATCCCGACGCGGGAGATCTCGGCCAGGCCGCGGGAGATCAGCAGGGCCCGGGCATTGTGCCCGAAGCCGAGTCCGTCGGACATGCCGGCGGCGATCGCCATCACGTTTTTCAACGCCCCCCCGATCTCGATTCCAATCACGTCCGTGCCGGTGTAGACCCGGAACCGCTTCCCGGAGAAGGCGGACTGGAGGGCCGATCCCGCCGCTGGGTCCTCCGATGCCACCGTCGCCCCGGTAGGCATCCCCGCCGCGACCTCTTGAGCGAACGTCGGCCCGGAGAGGACGGCGATCCGGGCCGGGGAAGCCGCCAGGGCCTGCGCCAGGACCTCCGTCATCCGCAGCAGCGTTCCGTTCTCCAGCCCCTTTGCCAGGGAGACGACGGTTGCGGCGGGATCGAGGTGGGGGCCGGCGTTCCGGGCCACCTCGCGCACATGCTGCGCGGGGACCGCGAAGGCGACGATTCCCCGGCCGGCAAGGGCTTCCCCGAGGTCCGTCGTCGGGCGTACCTCCGTCGGAACCGGAATCCCGGGGAGGAAGACCCGGTTCTCCCGCTGGTTGCGGATCCCGTCGCAAATCTCCGGCTCCCGCACCCAGAGGGCAACGTCGTCGTGCCGCTTGGCAAGCATCGCGGCGAACGCCGTGCCCCACGACCCGCCTCCGACCACCGCGATCCGTTCCCGGTCCTTTCCAGTCATCGGCCGCTCCCCCCGGAAGGCTCCTCCGGAACCAAACGCCTATTCCTCCCTCAGCCGCTTCCGAAGCCGCTCCACCTTCTGGGCGACGTAGTCGGAATCCTCCCAGTCCTTCTCCATCGCCTGGTACTGCTCGATCGCCGCCTCGAGATCTCCCTCCCCTTCCATCGCCTGCGCCATCCCCCATCGCGCCCGGGCGGCCTCCTTCCGGTCGGAGACCAGGGAGAGGATCTTCCGGAACTCCCCGTCCGCCTCGGCATACTCGCCTTGCGCCAGAAGGCGGTAGGCGTTCATCCACCTCGCCTCCAGCGCGCGCGGGGAGTCGGGGTACCTCTCGATCAACTCCCTGAGGACCAGGCCCTGCCTCGTTCGGTCCGGCAGCCCCCCGTAGGCCTTCGCAAGGAGAAACATCGCGTCGTCCATCCCCGTGAACCCGGGATACCGCCTCCGGACGAGCTCGAGGTCCGCCACCGCGGCGGCGGGATCGAAAAGCTGCAGGAGGCGGATCTCGGCCCTCCGCACCAACGCGCTCGGTGCCTCCGGGGCGCGGGGGTAGTTGAACAGGAGCGATCCGTACGCCTCCACGGCTGCTTCATAGTTCCGGTAGTACGAACCGAAGAGATCCCCTTGCCTAAGGAGCGCGACGGGGGCATACCGGGACTGGGGATGACGGATCGGGATCGACCGGTAGTCGGCCAGGGCCTCTTCCATCTTCTGCTGGAGAAACGCCTTCTCCGCCCGCTCGAACCGTTCCCGCGCGGGGTCCGAACACGCCGAAAGGGCAAGCGCCGAAAGAAGCAGAAGAAGAAACGGGGAGGACGCGGGGCGTCTCATGTCCCGAAGCCGAGGCCGCGGCCTACTCCTCCTTCTCCGCCAGGCGGGCGAGCGAGGCGACGTGTTCGTTCTCCTCCATCCCGATCAGGCGGACTCCCTGGGTGTTCCGTCCGCTGACGCGGATCTCGTTGACCGCCATCCGGATGATCTTCCCTCCGTCGGTGACAAGCATCACCTCGTCCTCCTCGGACACCTGCGCGATCCCCAGGACCGCCCCCGTCTTGCCGGTCACCTTCAGGGTGATGACCCCCTTGCCGCCCCGGGACTGGACCCGGTACTCGTCGGTCGAGGTGCGCTTCCCGTAGCCGTTCTCCGTCACGGTGAGCAGGGTCCCCCCGGCACGCAAAATCTCCATTCCCACGACCGCATCCTTTTTGCCGAGGGAGATCCCGCGGACCCCCACGGCGGTGCGTCCCATGGCCCGCACGTCGTCCTCGCGGAAACGGATCGACAGGCCATGCCTCGTGCTGAGAAAGACGTCGTCCGCCCCCCCGGTGATCTCCGTGGCGATCAGGTGGTCGCCGAGGTTCAGCCCCAGGGCGATGATCCCGCCGGACCGCGGCCGGGAAAACTCCATGAGGTCGGTCTTTTTCACCGTCCCCTGGGCGGTGGCCATGACGACGTACTTCCCTTCGACGAACTCCCGGACGGGAAGGATGGCGGAGATCCGCTCCCCCGGAGAGAGGGAAAGGAGGTTCACGATCGCCTTCCCCTTCGCGGCCCGTCCCGCCTCGGGCACCTCGTGGACCTTGAGCCAGTGCACCTTCCCCGTGTTGGTGAAGAACATGATGTAGGAGTGCATCGTGGCGATGAAGAGCATGGAGACGAAGTCCTCCTCCTTCGTCCCCATCCCCACCTTCCCGCGGCCCCCCCGGCGCTGGGACCGGTAGAGGCTGATCGGGTTCCGCTTGATGTACCCCGAGTGGGAGACGGTCACCACCATGTCCTCGTCGACGATGAGGTCCTCGATCGACAGCTCCTTCGCTTCGGTGACGATCTCCGAGCGACGCTCGTCCGCGTACGCCTCCCGGATTTCCCGGAACTCCTCCGCGATCACCCGGAGCAGCTCCGCCTCCTCCCCGAGGATCTTCTTCAGGCGCGCGATCTCTTTGAGCACCTCCCGGAGCTCCTCGAGGATCTTCTCCCGTTCGAGACCGGTCAGGCGCTGCAGCCGCATGTCGAGGATCGCCTGGGCCTGGATCTCCGTGAGGGGGAACTTCTTGACCAGCCCTTCCTTCGCCTCCCTCGGGTCCTTCGAGGCCCGGATGAGCTTGATCACCGCGTCGAGGTTCGCCAGGGCGATCTTCAGGCCCTCCAGGATGTGGGCCCGGGCTTCCGCCTTCTTCAGGAGGAAGAGGGACCGCCTCGTCACGACCTCCCGCCGGTAGGCGAGGAACTCCTCGAGCATTTCCTTGAGGTTCAGCGTCCGGGGCTGGTTCTGGACGATGGCGAGCAGCTGCACCCCGAAGGAGACCTGCATCTGGGTGAGCTTGTAGAGGTTGTTCAGGACCACCTCGGAGACGGCGTCCTTCTTCAGCTCGATCACCACCCGCGTCCCGTCCCGGTCGGACTCGTCCCGGAGGTCGGCGATCTCCTCGACCTCCTTGTCCCGGGCCAGCTCCGCGATCCGCTCCAGGAGCCTTGCCTTGTTCACCTGGTAGGGGATCTCGGTGACCACGATCGACTCCCGGTCCCCCTTCCTCGCCTTCTCGATGAAGGCGCGGGCACGGATCTGAACGTTCCCCCGGCCGTTGCGGTAGGCGTCCCGGATCCCCTCGAGGCCGTAGAGAATCCCTCCCGTGGGGAAGTCGGGGGCGGGGATGAACGTCATCAGGTCGTCCACCGAGAGGTCGGGGTTCCCGACCAGCGCGAGGAGGGCGTCGATCACCTCCCCCATGTTGTGGGGAGGAATCGAGGTGGCCATCCCGACGGCGATCCCGGAACTCCCGTTGACCAGGAGCGTGGGGATCCGCGCCGGGAGAACCCGCGGCTCCTGCAGGGAGCCGTCGTAGTTCGGCACCGTCTCCACCGTTTCCTTGTCGAGATCGGAGAGGAGCTCGGCGGCGATCTTCGCGAGGCGCACCTCGGTGTACCGCATCGCGGCGGCGGAGTCGCCGTCCATCGACCCGAAGTTCCCCTGGCCGTCCACCATCGGGTAGCGGAGGGAGAATTCCTGGACCATCCGGACGAGCGCGTCGTAGACCGCCGTGTCGCCGTGCGGGTGGAACTTCCCGATCACGTCCCCCACGATGCGCGCCGATTTCTTGTACGGCTTCCCGTACTCGTTTCCCAGCTCGTACATCGCATAGAGGATGCGGCGCTGAACGGGTTTCAGCCCGTCGCGCACGTCGGGGAGGGCCCGCCCGATGATCACGCTCATCGCGTAATCGAGATAGCTCTGGCGCATCTCGTCCTGGACGGTGCGCGCCACGACCGGCTTGGCGAAGAGGTCCATGTCGGGTCCGGAAGCTCCTGTGCGAATCGGGGTCTACGGGATCCTGCACGAACGAATCAAACGAAACATCTTATCATGCAATTTGCCAGAAAATCGCCCGGAAACGGGGGGCCGGAAGGGCCTGTTCAGCAGGCCTGCGGCTCCCGGCGGTACCAATCCTCCCGCGTGAGGGGAAGTCCGGCCCGTCCCTTCTCGGGCTTCACGAGCAGGGTCTGGTAGACGTTGTTCTTCCCGACGAGGAAGGTGTGCGCCGCCCCCGCGAGGTAGAGCCGCCAGGTCCGGTAGGTCGCTTCACCGACGAGGCGCCGCGCCTCGCCGGCGCGCTCCTCGAGACGCCGCCGCCAGTGCCGCAGCGTGAGCACGTAATGCTCGCGGAGGCTTTCCACGTCGCGCACCTCGAACCCCTCCTCCTCGGCGATCCGCAGGGTGGTGGACACCGGGACAAGCTCCCCGTCGGGGAAGATGTGGTGATCGCTGAAGGACGGGCCGGGAAGAACCGGATAGGAAGGATGGCAGGCGATCCCTTGGTTCAGGAAGACCCCCCCGGGCCGGAGCAGCCGGAACGCCCGGCGGAAATATTCCTTCAGCCGGGAAATCCCGACGTGTTCGAACATTCCCACGCTCGCAAGCTTGTCGAAGACGCCGAAGCCGTCGGTTTCCCGATAGTCGCGGACCTCGACGCGGCAGCGGGCCCCCTGCCCCGCCTCCCGGATCCGATCGCCGGCAAGATCCGCCTGGGGACGGTTCAGGGTGATCCCGACCGCCTCCGCCCCGTAGCGCGCCGCGGCGTGGAGGATCAGCCCGCCCCACCCGGAGCCGATGTCCAGCAGCCGGTCCCCCGGCAAAAGCCTCAGCTTCCGGCAGATGGTGTCCAGTTTTCGCTCCTGGGCGACGTCCAGCTCCTCGCCCGGATCGGCGAAGTACCCGCAGGAGTAGACCATCCGGCGGTCGAGCCAGAGGGCATAGAACTCGTTGGAGACGTCGTAATGGTAACCGACGGCCGCCCGGTCCCGGGAGATCGAATGGAGACGGCCGCCGATCTTCGCCCGGCGGCGAAGCCGGTGGAAACGATCCTCTCTCGGCAGGGAGAGTAGCTGCCGCGCCCTCCGGAAGCGCTCCCCCACGCTCCCTCGCCGGCGGACCAGGTGGTCCCCGAGGGCGAAAGCGCACCCGAGGTCCCCCTCGATGTCGAGGTCGCCGCAGACGTAGGCCTCGCCGAGGGCGAGTTCATCGGGCGCAAGCGCCATCGTTCGCAGAGCGGAAGGCTTGCGGATCACCAGGGTGAAGCGCGCCGGCTGGCCCGGCTCGGGGGCCAGGCCGCTGCCGTCCCACAGGCGGATCGCGAAATCCCGCGGGTGAAGGCTTTCCAGCAGGTTCTCCAGCAGGGACAGGCATCGGAAGGCGACCTCATCGGAACATCTCTCGGCGACTCCCATCGGCTCTCTCCTCGCTCCGATCCGCCGCTCCGTTCCACGGGAAATCGCCGGCCCGGCCGGACGGAAGGTCCAAGGGATTTCGGGGTTCCCTGCGTCCTGAAGATCGCGATTGATGGAAGGTTGCCTGCCCGGGGGAATCCGCCGTGCGGTTCCACGGCAACGCCCATTGTATCGGATGTCGCTCCCGAACTCTACTCTTTCAGCGTAATCCGCAGATGCCCTTGCCGGACCTGGATCTCCCCCACCCCTTCGTCGAAGATCTTCCAGAACCTGTCCCCGGTCACGATCGGGAAATCAGGTGCACGCCGTCCCGGAACAGGAAAAAGGCAAAGACCAGGAGGGCCACGCCGAGGACCCGCATCGCGTAGACATACGGCTTCCCGGTCAGATACGGTTTTGACTTTCCAACGAAAACGGCCAGCGCGATCTTTGACCCGACGAGACACCCCAAAAACCCGACGATGAACAGGAGGGGGGACAGAAGGCCTTCCGAAGAGCCCCGGACCATCATCGGAGCCCCGACCGTGATCCAGAAGAGGTACGGATAGGGGCTTAACGCATTCACGATCGCCCCCTTGATCAACGACTTGGGTTCCTGTCGATCGTTGCCCATCTCCAGGCCCCCCGTCCGAAAGTTCTCATACGCCAGAAATACCAGAAAGCATCCGCCGGCAAGGGACAGGAAACCGAAAAGCGATCCGTACCTCGAAAGATTCACCACGAGGGCGGTCGACCCGATGATGATCGGAACGTCCGTAATAAGCGGGGCGGCCGCGACTTTGGCGCCCTCCTTGGAGCCGTGCTTCATGGTCTGGGAGATGACGAGCGCAAGGAGAGGCCCGGGGGAGATCCCGGCGGACAACCCGAGCGCCACCCCGGCACCCAGCAGGGATATCATCCGCGCCTCCGGAGGTTCACGGTCGACAGCCAGGCGAAATCACGGACGGACTCCTCGGAAAGGCGATCCGCACCCGCCTGGAGGATGCCGGAGCGATCCGTCAGATGTCGAGGGAGGAGACGTCCAGGGCGTTCTTTTCAATGAACTCGCGGCGGGGCTCCACCTGGTCGCCCATCAGCTTCGTGAAGATCTCGTCGGCGTCGGTCTCGTCGCCGATCTCCACCCGGAGCAGGTCGCGGGTCTCCGGGTTCATCGCGGTCTCCCAGAGCTGCTCGGGGTTCATCTCGCCCAGCCCCTTGTACCGCTGGATCGTCTGCCCCTTCTTTCCCATCTCGAGCACCTGCTCCAGCAGGCACAGCGGGCCGTCCGCCTCGGGGAATCCGCCGTCCCCCTCCAGCCGGTACGGGGGGGGGAGCGTCTCGCGGATCTGGGTGTAGAGCGTGTTCGACTCGCGCAGGTCCGCCATCCGCAAGCGGTGGCGGTCGATGGTGCACTCCATCGGGAGGCCGCCCCGCTTCCATTTCAGGACGACCCGGACCGACCCTTCCGCGTCCTCGTCCGGGTCGGGTTCGAACGCGAAGGCGACGTTGGTCACGTCGGGCCGGGAGGTCTTCCACTCCGCGATCAGGGAGGAAAAGAACTTCTTCGCCCCCTTCTCGCTCTCCAGGGCCTTCACCCCCTCCGCCGCCTGCGGGGCGAGGGAGAGAAGCACGAAGGCGGGCAATCCTCGCCGCTCCGCGCGGACGGCGATCTCCTCGAGGCGGGAGATCTTCTTCAGCCACGCCGACATCCGCTGGCCGGCGAGCGACCCCTGGCCGTTGCCGCCGGTGACCCGCCGGCCCCGGATCCCGTTCTCGATGAGAAACTCCCGGTAGGCGACCTCGTCCTTGAGGTAGGTCATCTCCTTCCCCTTCCGGATCCCGAAGAGCGGCGGCTGGGCGATGTAGATGTTGCCGACTTCGATGAGCTTCCGCATCTGGCGGAAGAAGAAGGTGAGCAAAAGCGTCCGGATGTGCGCCCCGTCCACGTCGGCGTCGGTCATGATGATCACCTTCCGGTACCGCAGGCGCGCGTGGTCGAAATCCTCCTTGCCGATCCCCGTGCCCAGGGCCGTGATCAGCGTGCGGATCTCCTGGGAGGAGAGCATCCGGTCAATCCTCGCCTTCTCGACGTTCAGGATCTTCCCCTTGAGGGGCAGGATCGCCTGGTACCGACGGTCCCGGGCCTGCTTCGCCGAACCGCCCGCCGAGTCCCCTTCCACGATGAAGAGCTCGCACTGGGCGGGGTCGGTTTCCTGGCAGTCGGCCAGCTTCCCGGGAAGGCCCGCCGCGTCGAGCGCCCCCTTGCGCCTCGCCAGCTCCTTTGCCTTCCGGGCCGCCTCCCTGGCCCTCGCCGCCTCGAGCGCCTTCTCCACGATCTTCCGCGCGACGGGGGGGGTCTCCTCGAAGAAGGTGGTCAGCTTCTCGTAGACCAGAGAGTCGACGATCCCCTTTACCTCGCTGTTGCCGAGCCGGTGCTTGGTCTGCCCCTCGAACTGGGGCTCGGGGACCTTGACGGAGACCACCGCGGTCAGACCCTCCCGCAGGTCGTCCCCGGAGAGGTTCTCCTTCACGCCTTTCAGGAGGTTCCCCTTCTGGGCATACTGGTTCACCGCGCGGGTGAGCGCCGAGCGGAACCCGATCAGGTGCGTTCCGCCGTCGTAGGTGTTGATATTGTTCGCGAAGGCGAAGACCGTCTCCTGGTAGGAGTCGTTGTACTGGAGGGCGACTTCCGCGAGGACGCCGTCCTTCTCCCCTTCCACGAAGATCGGCTTGGGGTGGAGGGCGGTCTTGTTGCGGTTGAGGTGCTGGACGAAGGAGACGATGCCGCCCTTGTACTGGAATTCATGGGACTTCCCGGACCGCTCGTCGAGAATCGTGATCTTGAGCCCCGCGTTGAGGAAGGAGAGCTCGCGCAGCCTCTGCGAGAGCGTGTCGAAATGGAAGTCCCTCTCCGAAAAGATTTCGGGGTCGGGGCGGAAGGTGATCTTCGTCCCCGTCTTGCGGGACTTCCCCGTCGCCTGGATCGGCTCGGTCGTCTGCCCCCGGGAGAAGGCGAGCCGGTAGATGGTCCCTTCCCGCCGCACCTCCGCCTCCAGCCGCTCGGAGAGCGCGTTCACCACGGAGACGCCCACGCCGTGGAGGCCTCCGGAGACCTTGTACGTCTCCCGGTCGAACTTCCCGCCGGAGTGCAGGACGGTCAGCACCACCTCGGCGGCGGACTTGCCTTCCTCTTCCATGACGTCCACGGGGATGCCGCGGCCGTTGTCGTCCACGGTAACCGAGTTGTCGGGGTGGATGGTGACCGAGATGGTGTCGCAGTACCCTGCCATCGCCTCGTCGATCGAGTTGTCGACGACCTCGTAGACGAGGTGGTGAAGGCCGTTGGCGTCCGTGCTCCCGATGTACATCGCCGGGCGCTTCCGGACCGCCTCCAGCCCCTTTAGAACCTTAATGTTATCGCCGGTATAGTCGTCCGCGCCGTTGCCGTTGCGGAGAAGGTCGTTCGGCTGTTCCGCCATCCGGAAATACCTCGTCAGTATTATCGGTTCAGTATACTACGGATCGACCTTTCGGAGAGGAAAAAGCCGTTCCCTGGGGGGCGCCGGACACCCCCTTCAGGCGATCCGCATCGGCATGATGATGGCGAGGTAGGACGGGTCCGTCGGGGCCCGCAGGATCACCTGGGAGACCTCGTCCTTCATCTC